>DATFML010000165.1:0-9863 GCA_035266965.1 Gammaproteobacteria bacterium | reverse complement strand
GACTACAAGCGTATGGTCCAGGGCAACGCCGACCAGCTTTCCATGTTCACCCAGACACGGGGCTGGACGCCGCCGCGCGGCTGGATCGTTCGCGGAAAGGACAGCACGGTGTGCAGCGTGGGCAATGTGGTCTGCCTGGTGGCCAATGCCGAAGCATCGGTTACGGACATCATGAGCCAGCTGGCCGATGTGGCCCACGACTGACCCCGGACGCCATACGGCGGGCGGGTAGCTACGGGGTCTGAGGCTGTTGCGCGATATCGGGGCAGGGCCGGCCCTGGACAGCCAGTGTTCCCGAGCGCCCGTCCACGGCCCCCGGCACCAGTTCGCAGGCGGGAATGTCGCCCGGACTTGCCAGTCGTGCGGCGGCGTACCGGTCCAGGCGCACGAAGCCCACGCCGGCGGCGTGGGCCTGGCGCAGCAGATCCTCGAACAGGTCGAGTTTGACCATGCCTTCGATCTCCGCATGGGCCGTCAGCACGTTTAGCCGGGTGTCGCTCAGCATGTCCAGATAATGCCGCACCAGCTGTGTCTCGGGATACTCGGGACGCCCCAGCAGCTCGTCCAGGGTGGGCAGAGTGGTGGGAATCTGCAGCGTCCGGTAGCGGCGACCGTCGGCACAGGGGAAAAACGCTTCGCTGCCCCGTGCATCGCTGCCGTAGAGGAAACCGGCGCCGTCGTAGGCCTGCAGACTGGCGGCGTTTGCCTGCCAGCCCGCCGCTCCCGCGGTGCGGGCCGGCTCGGCGAATATGCGTTCGAACTCCTGCCTGGCCCTGCCCAGCTCCGCTTCCACCTGCTCGGGTTTCATGCGGGCCAGCCCATCCTGCCAGCGGATGTGGTCGTAGCAGTGGATACCCACCTCGTGGCCCGCGTCCCTGACGGACCGCATCAGTGCGCCGTGACGGCGCCCGATGTGGGGCCCCGGCAGCAACACGCCGTTCATGAGCGTGCGCAGGCCGTAGGTGCTGACCACGCTGGTGCGCACCACCTTGCCGAAGAAGCCCGGGCGGAAGATCCGTTTGATGGCCCGCCCCGTGTTGTCCGGCCCCAGAGAGAACAGAAAAGTCGCCTTGATACCCAGCCGCTCGAGCAGTGCCACCAGGTTCGGGACGCCGATGCGGGTGCCCCGCTCGGTATCCACGTCGACCTTGACGGCGAGCTGCGTATCGGTCATTGGGCGGCGCTTCCCGAGCCGCCGGTGTCGGCCAGGCGGGAGTAGTAGTCCAGAGTCTTGCGCAACGCCGTCTCCAGATCGATCTTCGGTGCCCATCCCAGATGACGCCGGGCGTTTTCGATGGACGGGACGCGGGTCATGATGTCCTGATAGCCGCTGCCGTAGTAGCTTTCCGACTCGGTGGTCACCAGCCGGACCTTGTCGGCCCGTTCGCTCCAGCGCGGATACTCGCGTATCAGCCTGACCAGTGTCTCGGCCAGATCCTTCACCGACATGTCGTTGGCCGGATTGCCGATGTTGAAGATGCGGCCCTCGGCACAGTTGTCCTGGTTCTCGATGATGCGCAGCAGGGCGTCGATGCCGTCGTCGATATAGGTGAAGCTGCGCCGCTGGGCGCCGCCGTCCACCAGCAGGATGTCCTTGCCGTGCAGGATGTTGCTGATGAACTGGGTCAGTACCCGGGAGCTGCCTTCCTTGGGTTCGAGCACATCGTCCAGCTTCGGGCCGATCCAGTTGAACGGACGGAACAGCGTGAAGCGCAGGCCATGCTGCTGACCGTAGGCGTAGATCACTCTGTCCAGCAGCTGTTTGGAGCAGGAGTAGATCCAGCGCTGCTTGTGGATGGGGCCCAGCACCAGGTTGGAATGCTCCTCGTCGAACTGACCGTCCGGGCACATGCCGTAGACTTCGGAGGTGGAGGGAAACAGCACTCGCTTGCCGTAGTGTACACACTGGCGCACGATGTCCAGGTTCGCTTCGAAGTCCAGCTCGAACACCCGCAGCGGGTCCTGCACGTAGGTGGCGGGTGTGGCGATGGCCACCAGGGGCAGTACGACGTCGCACTTCTTGACGTGGTATTCGATCCATTCCCGGTTGATGGTGATATCACCCTCGACGAAGTGGAACCGGTCGTGGCCCAGACTTTCCCCCAGTTTGTCGCAGGCCATGTCCATTCCGTAGACCTCCCAGTCCCGGTCCTTCAGTATCCGTTCGGTCAGGCTGTTGCCGATGAACCCGTTAACGCCGAGAATCAGGATCTTCATTGGTGTGACGCCCTCCAGGGGTGCTGTCGTTCAAAAAGAGTCGCCCAGGCGCTGGCCGACGCGCAGGCCTGCGTCGACGCCTTCGTCGGCCCGCCGCTGGCGGTCATTGTCCCATTGCCACTGCCGGACCCGCAGGCTGCCCCGGCCGCAGGCGATACACAGCGGTGTCGTGCCGGTCACTTCGCCGGGCTCGGCGCCGGCCGGGGTTTCGTCCATGGGTTCGGCCCACCAGATGTAGAAGCGCCGGTCCTGTACTTCGGTGAATGCACCGGGGTAGGGATGGGTGACGGCCCGCACCAGATTGAACACCGTACGCGCGTCGCGCTGCCAGTCGATGCGGCCGTCCCCGGGACGGCGGCCCTTGACCACGGTGGCACGGGCTTCGTCCTGGGGTCGGGACTGCACCTGGCCGCTCAGCAGCTCGTCCATCCGGCGCGCGACCACCTTCCTGGCCGCGCCGACTACGCCGTCGTAGACTTCGCGGATGCTGTCCGCCGGGCCGATGGCGACCGGTTGCTGGTCCACGATCTCCCCGGCGTCCGCCCGGGCCACCATGCGATGCAGGGTGACTCCCGTTTGCGACTCGCCGGCTACCAGCGCCCAGTTCACCGGCGCCCGGCCCCGGTATCTGGGCAACAGCGAGCCGTGCAGGTTGTACGCACCCAGGGCGGGCATGTCCAGAATGGGCGCGGCGATGAGGTCCCGGTAGTAGAAGGACAGCAGCAGGTCGGGCTGCAGTTCCTGGATGCGGCGGGTCCAATCCGGCGTGTTCACCGACTCCGGTGCATGCACGGCGATGTCGTGGGCGGCGGCCAGATCGGCCACCGACCGGAACCAGATGTTTTCCCCGGGGGCGTCGGCGTGGGTGAACACGGCAACCGGTCTTACCCCGCGGCAGAGCAGCTCCTGCAGGCACACATACCCCACGTCCTGGTAGGCGAACACCAGGACCCGCGGGGTGGAGCCCGCTTCACTCATCGGTTTTCTCCAACACCGAGCGAATCATGAATCCGGGGCGGTTGCGTACCTGCTCGTAGATTCTGCCCACGTACTCGCCGATCACCCCCAGCCCGAAGATGACGATTCCCACCAGGAAGAACAGGATGGCCAGCAGGGTGAACACGCCCTGGGCTTCCGGGCCCACCACCAGTCGGCGGATGGCCAGGTAGAACACGAACAGGCCGCTCATCAAGGCAACCAGCATCCCGAACATGGTGAAGATCTGCAGGGGTACCAGGGAAAAACCGGTCATCAGATCGAAGTTCAGGCGAATCAGCTTGTACAGGCTGTACTTGGACGTGCCGGCGGCGCGGGCCGCATGGGCCACTTCCACTTCGGTGGGATGGCTCGCGAAGCTCAGGGCCAATGCCGGGATGAAGGTGGAGCGCTCTCCCGTGCGTACGATGCAGTCCACCACCTCGCGGCGGTAGGCACGCAGCATGCAGCCCTGGTCGCGCATGCGGATATGGGTGGTGTGCTCCCTGATACGGTTGATGGCCCGCGACGCATAACGCCGGAACCAGGTGTCCTGCCGGGCCCGCCGATAGCCGCCCACCACGTCGTGGCCTGCCTCGATTTCCGCAACCAGCTTCGGTATTTCTTCCGGCGGGTTCTGCAGGTCGGCGTCCAGGGTCACCACCACATCGCCGCGCACCCGCTCGAAAGCGGCTATGATGGCCTGGTGCTGACCGAAGTTGCCGTTGAACTCGATGACCCGCACCTGGTAGGGCCGTTGTTCGTGAAACTGCGCCAGCAACATGCCCGAACGGTCCCGGCTGCCGTCGTTGGTGAACACGATCTCGTAGGGTTTTTCCAGCGCGTCCAGGGTGGTGGTCAGGCGATCGAACAGGGGCTGCAGGTTGTCCTGTTCGTTGTAGACGGGAACGACGATGCTCAGGTACGGATGCATGGTTCAGCTCTTTGCGAAGATCCCGGTCATGGCGGCGATCACGCGGTCCTGATCGGCGTCGGTCATGGCGGGGAACAGGGGCAGACTGACAATGCGCTCGCCGATGCGTTCGGCGGCCGGGAAGTCGCCTGCCGCGAATCCGAAGTGCTCGCGATAATAGGGATACAGGTGTGCCGCCTGATAGTGCAGGCCCGTCCCGATATTACGGGATTTCATGGCTGCCATGAATGCATCCCGATCCATGCCCGCCGCCTGCGGGTCGATCAGGGGTGTGTACAGATGCCAGGCATGACGGCAGGGATAGGCCGGAGCGGCGGGCAGGGTGAGCTGCGGCCAGCCCTCGAAAGCGCGCTGGTAACGCAGGGCCAGTTCCGTCCGGCGCGCGATGAAGCCGTCCAGTTCCGGCAACTGATGCAGTCCCAGCGCCGCCTGCATGTCCATCATGTTGTACTTGTAGCCGGGCATGACGATTTCGTAGTGCTGGCTGCCGCTCCTGCCGAACCGGTTCCAGGCCTCGCGGTCCATGCCGTGAAAGCGCAGCAGCGCCACCTTGTCCGCCAGCTCGGCGTCGCGGGTGGCGATGCATCCGCCTTCGCCCGTGGTCATGTTCTTGTTGGGATGGAAACTGAACACCTGGGTGTCGCCGAACGAGCCGATGCGCCGGCCCTTGTACTCGGTCCCGATGGCATGAGCCGCGTCCTCGATAACCCGCAGGTTGTGCTCCTGCGCCAGCGCGTAGAGCGGATCCAGGTCCACCGGCAGGCCCGCGAAATGCACCGGCACGATGGCCCGGGTGCGTTCGTTGATGGCGTCAGCCAGCTGCGACACATCCATGTTGAAGGCGTGCGGATCCACATCCACCAGCACCGGCCTGGCACCCGCCAGCACGATGGTGTTGAGGGTGGCGGCGAAGGTGAGCGGCGTGGTGATGACTTCGTCGCCCTCGCGCAGCTCCAGCGCAAGCAGTGCCAGATGCAGGCCCGCCGTGGCGGAGGACAGGGCGAGCACGCGGGGGGCTCCGAGATAACCGGTCAGGGCCTCTTCGAAACGCTTGACCCTCGGGCCGGTGGTAATCCAGCCGGACTCCAGGCATGCAACCACTTCCTCGATGGCGGCACGGCTGATGGAGGGGCGCGAGAACGGCAGGAACTCGTCGCTCATGATGCGGGGCGGCTCCTCAATGTTGACCGGCGCCGGCCGGCCGGTTGGTCAGCAGCACATGATAGGCGTTGCGGGCCAGGACGCGGTAGTGGCCGTGGGCGCCTTCCACCAGTTGCCGATAGTCTCCCGCATTGGCGAACACGTAGACCGTGCGGCCGCTGTTCCACAGCTTCCAGAACTGGGCCGTGTCTATCAGCCAACCGCTGGTGTTCTGGTATTTGGCGCCGAAGGTCAGCTCGTTCTTCCAGTTGACGATGATCACCCGACGCTGCAGATACACGGGCAGCTCCTGGAAGTAGGTGTTATAGGTCACCACCGCGTCGTCCGGTTTGAGATCCGGCTTGATCATCTCGGCCATGGCACGCACCGACCATTTCGGATCGAGGCCGGTCAGCGCGTGGCCCACTACGGTATGAAAGCCTCCGAACAACACCGTCATGCTGAGCAGCGCGGCATTGAGACGGCCCCGCCGGGCCAGCAGATACGGGGCCACGCTGGCGATGGCCAGTACCACCGCCATCAGATAGATCTGGGACGTGCCCACCAGACGGTTGAACTCCAGGGCGCTGTGGCTTCGCGCCAGTCCGTGGGGCAGCATGGCCAGGGCAACCGCTCCGGCCAGACCCAGCAGCGCCAGCACGGCCAGGGGGCGGCGCACGGCCCCGGTCGCGGCGGGTTGCTGCGCCAGCCACCGGCCGATCAGCAGGGCCAGGGCCGGAAAGACAGGCAGGATGTACGGGACCAGCTTGGACTTCGACAGGGAGAAGAACACGAAGATAAGCACCGCCCACAACACGAGAAAGAGTGTTTCCTTGTGTTCCTGGCGGCGCGCCCAGGAGGCCGGCAGGCCCTTCCAGACAGCCTGGAACATGAACACGGTCCAGGGCACCATACCCAGCAGCAGAATGGGAATGAAGAACCAGTCCGGCTGGTAGCGATGGGCGCTCATGGTCAGATAGCGCAGGAACTGCTGCTGGATGAAATAGAAGTACGGAAACTCCGGGTTGGCGAGGCTCACCAGTACGTGCCACGGCGTGGCCACCACCAGATAGATCAGCAGTCCTGAGGGCAGGTAGATGCTGCGCAGCAGGCGCCATTCGTTGAGCAGGGCCATCCACACCAGGATGACCAGGCCCGGCAGCGCGATGCCGATCAGGCCCTTGGTGAGGGTCGCGAGCGCCATGAAGACGTAAAAGGCCCAGAGATAATTCCGACGGGTGGGCCCCGGCGGTCCGCGCACGCCCAGCAGGAAGGTCAGCATGGCCGCAGCCATCAGGATCGATACGGCCATGTCCAGGATGATGGCCCGCCCCAGAAAGTAGTAGAGCAGGCTGGTGGCCAGCACCATGGCCGACAGCACTCCGGCACGTCGTCCGAACATCTGGCGCCCCGCCCCGTACACCATCAGGCAGCCGAACAGGGCGAACAGGACCGGCCACAGGCGCAGATTCCACTGATGGACGCCGAACGCCTTGATCGAGCTCGCCTGCAGCCAGTAGAACAGCGGTGGCTTCTCGAAATACTTGATCCCGTCCAGGTGGGGGGTGATGTAGTTGCCACTGACCACCATTTCCCGCGGTATTTCGGAATAGCGGCCTTCGTCCGGGTTCCATATTGCCCGCTGGCCCATCTGGAACCCGAGATACAGGCCCAGCAGCAGCGTCAGCAGCACCAGATCGCGCAGCCAATGACCGCGCTCGCCGGTTGACGATGCCGCGGCAGCCTGCTCGTGGTCAGTTCTCGACATTACGGTTCACCGGCGGCCCTGCCTGGCGGCGGGCTGCGATCTGACAAAAATGAGAATTGTACCGGTGGTTGAAGTCCCCAAACCAGCCCCGGTTTTGGCCGGTGGGAGTCGGACCGCGAGTCGGCTTTCTGTTTATCCGTCGCAGGGGCCGGGTTACCACCGACGTGAATCGGCGCCACAGGCCCAACATGTCGCCATAGACTTGCGGGGAAGCGGGGCTGTGGGCCCAGGTCGGATCCAGGTCGGATTGCCGGCGGTGGCGCCGGCCCGGGACCCCTTGAGGACCTCGACCGTCGGGTGCTTCCGAAGCGGTGGGAATGGCGCTCCCACGGGGAATCGAACCCCGGTTTTCGCCGTGAGAGGGCGACGTCCTGGACCGCTAGACGATGGGAGCGAGGCCTGGTCCGCGATCTGCACGCGAATCGAAGGAATGGTATTATACGCGCCAGTTTTGAATCCACAAGTGGAGCGCTGTGAGCAGCGAACAGAAGACACCCGAGTCTGCCGCCGAGCCAGTCATCATTCCGCGCCCGGAGCATACCATCTCGAGGGCCGGCATCAGCCCGAATGCGGTCAAGGTGCTCTATCGTCTCCACAACGCCGGCTATCAGGCCTACCTGGTCGGTGGCGGCGTGCGCGACCTGCTGCTGGGGCGCGAGCCCAAGGATTTCGACGTGGGCACCGACGCCCATCCCGAACAGGTGCAGCAGCTGTTTCGCAACTGCCGGCTGATCGGGCGTCGTTTCCGGCTTGCCCATGTGGTATTCGGCCGCGAAGTGATCGAGGTGGCCACCTTTCGCGCCCTGTATGAGCACGACGAGGATGACGCGGAAGACGATGACGAGGGGCAGGCTCGGCGCGTGGAGAACGGCCGGATTCTGCGCGACAACGTCTACGGTACGCTGGAGGAGGATGCCTGGCGGCGCGATTTCACGGTCAACGCGCTGTACTACAACATCGCCGATTTCTCCGTGGTGGACTACGTGGGCGGTATGGCGGACCTCAAGGAAGGCGTGCTGCGGGTGATCGGCGACGCCGAGCGCCGCTACCGCGAGGATCCGGTACGCATGCTGCGTGCCGTGCGCTTTGCCGCCAAGCTTGGTTTTCGCATCCATGCGGACAGCGAGCGGTCGCTCTGGGATCTGGGTCACCTGCTGAGAGAAATGCCGCCGGCCCGCTTGTACGAGGAGATATTGAAGCTGTTCATGTCCGGCGCCGCGCTGCCGAGCTACGAACTGCTGCGCCACTACGACCTTTTCGATCATCTGTTTCCCTTCACCGAAGAGGCGCTGGCCCAGGAACCGCAGGGCTTTCCTCAGACTCTGCTGACCAAGGCCCTCGCCAATACCGATGCACGGGTGAATGCGGACAAGCCGGTGACGCCGGCGTTCCTGTTCGCCGCTCTGTTATGGGCGCCCATGAGCCGCTGGTTGACCCGTTTCCGCGAGCAGGGCATGACGGAAGCCCAGGCGATCCAGTCGGCAGGCCGGCAGATCGTGAGCGACCAATGCCGGCATGTGTCGCTGCCCAAGCGGTTCAGTCTGCCCATGCGCGAGATCTGGGCGCTGCAGCCCCGCTTCGAGCAGCGCACCGGCAAGCGTCCCCAGCGCCTGCTGGCCAATCCCCGTTTCCGGGCCGCCTATGATTTTCTCCTGCTGCGCGGCGAGAGCGGAGAAGTACCCGAGGAACTGTGCCAGTGGTGGACCGAATTTCAGACCCTGGAGCCGGAGGAACGGGATCGGCGCACCGAGGGTGGTCGCCCGCCGCGTAAGCGCCGCCGTCGGCGCTCGCCGCGCCGGACGTCGGGGGAGGCGACCGGTTGAGCCTGAGCAGGGCTTATGTCGGGCTGGGCAGCAATCTGCAGGCGCCGGCGGAGCAGGTCCGTGCCGGCCTGAAAGAGCTGGGCGCGCTGCCCGACACGCGGCTGGGCCCGGTGTCGGCCCTGTACCGCAGCCCGCCCATGGGCCCGCCTGATCAGCCCGACTATATCAATGCGGTCGCGGCGCTGGACACGACGCTGGCGCCGCTGAATCTGCTCGAACACCTGCAGGCCATCGAAGCCGCCCATGGTCGTGTGCGCGGCCGTCATTGGGGACCCCGCACGCTGGACCTGGACCTGCTCCTGTACGGGGATCTGGAACTGCGCGAGGACCGCCTCACGGTGCCGCATCCAGGCATGCATGAACGCGCCTTCGTGCTCTATCCCCTGGCGGAGATTGCGCCGCAACTGCGGATTCCGGGGCGTGGAGCGCTGCAGGACCTGCTGCAGGCATGTCCCCGGGCGGGTCTGGAAAAGGTGGTACAGGCATGACCCGGAGAGATCCCGGCTATATCGTGGTGGAAGGGCCGATCGGCGTCGGCAAGACCAGTCTCGCCCGGCGCCTGGCCAAGAGTTTCGGCAGCGAGTTGCTTCTGGAGGGCGCCGAAGAGAATCCGTTTCTGGAGCGTTTCTACCAGAATCCCCGTGAAGGTGCCCTGCCGACCCAGCTGTTCTTTCTGTTTCAGCGTGCCCGTCAGACGCAGGAGCTGCGCCAGCACGACCTGTTCCGGCCGGTGCGGGTGTCCGATTTCCTGATGGAGAAGGACCGGCTGTTCGCCCGGCTGACTCTGGACGATCAGGAGTACAAGCTCTATGAGCAGGTCTATGCCAGTCTCACGGTGGACGCCCCGGTGCCGGATCTGGTGATCTACCTGCAGGCGCCGGTGGAGGTGCTGCGCCGGCGCATCGCCAGACGCGGCATCGCCCATGAGCAGCGCATCGAGACTGTGTACCTGGAACGGCTGTCGGAAGCCTACACCACCTTTTTCCACCACTACGGCGATGCGCCC
>DATFML010000164.1:0-3967 GCA_035266965.1 Gammaproteobacteria bacterium | reverse complement strand
ATCCGCCTGTGCCACCTGCTCGTCCAGGCGCTGACCTTCCAGGCGTTCGTTGAGGGTGGAAACGGACACGTCGGGGTTCAATGCCTGCAGGGAATCGCGGGCCGATTCCACCTTGAGGCGCCCCAGGTCCTGATGGCGATGGAGCAGCTGGCGCTGCAGGTTGGACAGATCCACCTCGTCGTGGTCGGCAATGGTGATATGGCCGACGCCCGCCGCGGCCAGATACAGTGCCGCCGGCGACCCGAGTCCTCCGGCGCCTACCACCAGCACCCGCGAGTCCAGCAGACGCTCCTGTCCTTCCAGCCCGACGGCAGGCAACAGGATCTGGCGGCTGTAACGGAGCAGGGCGTCGTGGTCCATGGTGGATGTCCGGCGGCTACGGGGGATTGCAATGATAGTACAGGAAGAAAAGCGCCACGGAAGACACGGACGGGAAGAAGAGGCAAAGGCGCCACGGAAAACACGGAAAGCACGGAAAAGGGCTAATCACTCACCGATCCGCGCCGGCGGACGGCAATCGGTCGATGACGCCACAGTGGTTCCCGCCAAATTCCCATCCGTGGGTTGCGTGGCTCTTTTGGTCTTGTGTCACGGACGGCGTCGCTCACGCGACCAAATATTCGAGATTCGGCATTGCCGGACGTTGAGCACGAAAGCAGCGCCCGCTAAGCCCGCTATCCCGCACCCGTTCTTTGGCATTGCTTTTTTCCGTGTCTTCCGTGGCGCTTTTCTTAAGACGTTCAGAGATGCCGCCGCCAGGGATTGTCGAATCGGCCGAGGCGTTGGTGCAATGCGCTGCGCTTATTGCACCCTACGTCGAGTGTCTGCCTGCAAGAGCCACGGAACCCACGGAACCCACGGAACCCACGGAACCCACGGACGGGAGATTTCGGGCGGAAATCGCTGTGGCTTCACCGACCGATGCTGCCCGTCGGCACCTCGGCGGCAAGCGAATGATTCCTTTCCGTGCTTTCCGTGTCTTCCGTGGCGCTTTTGGTTTCGTGCTTCAGAGATACCGCCGCCAGTGCTCGGGGCGTTCATCCCGGCAGCCGTGGGGACGGTTCTGGTAGTGGGTGACGAACACCCGTTGGGTGCAGTTGGTCTGGCCCTTGGGGCAGCCGAGACTGTCCCGCTGGGCTTCCTCGGTGTAGGCGTACAGGGCGCGTTTGAGCTTCACCAGCAGGCTGTTGTCCAGGTGCAGGCCCACGTCCTGCAGGGTCTGCTCGACGACCTGCAGGGTGAGTACCGTCACGTCGTAGTGCACATGGGCCAACACCGGGCTGACCGCCTGCACGTGTACGACGCCGTGCAGTTCGCTGAGGGCGATGGCGGCCGTGCGGGCCTGGTGGGGGTCCGGATGGGGTCCCCGGAACCAGACCTCCCGGCGTTTGACCAGGTCTGAGTGGCTTGACGTCATGCTTACAATGCTAGTGATCTGGCGCCCGTTGGCAAGTCCCGGAGGGTGGTTTTGTGACCACCCACAAGGCTGGGCCCCTCCGAAGAGGGGCCCAGGGGGCGTCCCTGCCCTTGCGCCGCGGGGGGCTTTCCTATTGCTGTCTGCGGTTCCGGCGCCAGCCCAGGAATCCCAGGGCCGCCGCCAGCACTGCCGGCAGGGTCGGATCCGCACCGTGCGGGTTGACCGTGCGGCCGCTACTGCCGCCGACACCCTCAGCGGGCGCGCCACGGTCCTCCGGCGTCGATTCCTCAAGGATGCTGCAGCAGACACCGTTGGCGATGGCGCCCGCGTTGCGGTGCAGCCATCAGGGGCCGCTCGTTTCGCTGGCCTCACTGACTTGCTCGGAGCCCACCGAGCCGCGGCGAAGCGTCAGATACTGCAACTTCACATCCACACCGTCCGTGCTGCCGTGGATCTGAAAGATGCGGTCGGGAGACTCGGTTTCCGCCTACTGACTGGTTCGATGGGCGGTGGTGACGCGGAGCTGTCCAGCCAGGTCGGAGTGGGAATCGATGGTGTCGTATTCGGCCTGTTCCAGGAGCGCCCGCACGGCGCGCGCCTGGTCGTAGCCATGCTCCAGGGCCAGCCAGCCGCCGGCGCGCAGACAGCGTCGCGCGGCGGGGATGATGCGGCGCAGATCATCCAGTCCGTCCGGGCCCGCGGCCAGCGCCGAAGTCGGCTCGTGGCGTACGTCGCCGCTTTGGAGGTGGCTATCGCCGGCCGCGACATAGGGCGGATTGCAGACGATGAGATGGAAACGGTCCGAGGCCAGAGCGGCGCACCAGTCGCCCAGAACCGGATGCACGTTGGTCAGTTCCAGTCGCCGGGCATTGCGCCGGGCCACGGTGAGCGCCGGTGCCGAGCGGTCGACGGCCACCACCTGCCAGTCCGGCCGCTCATGGGCCAGGGCCAGGGCGATGGCGCCGGACCCGGTACCCAGATCCGCCACCGTCGCAGTACCTTCGGCGGGCAGCAGTCCCAATGCGATGGCGACCAGGGTCTCGGTGTCCGGTCTCGGGATCAGGGTGTCCGGCGTCACCTCCAGGTCCAGGGACCAGAACTCCCGCCGGCCGGTGATATGGGCGACCGGTGTGCCTGAGGCACGGCGCTCCACCAGTACCCGGAACCGGCTTGCCTGTTCCGCGGACAACTCCCGGTCCGGCCAAGTGTAAAGGTAGCTGCGCGGCCGTTCCAGAACATGGGCCAGCAGCACCTCGGCATCCAGCCGCGGCGAATCCGAATCCGCGAGCGCCGCAGCGGCGTGGGCGATGGCCTGCTGTATGGACGTCATGTGTGCCGATGACCCCGCGTCTGCGAATGCCAACCTTCGAGAAGAGCCACGGAATCCACGGAATCCACGGACGAAGGAATTTCGGGGAAACCGCCGTGGTGCGATTAACAGAGACTGCTCGTAGTTACCGTACCGACAAACGAACAAGACTTTTTTCGGTGCTTTCCGTGTCTTCCGTGGTGCTGCTGCCTTTGATGCGTGCCTGCCGAGCCGGGCTGTCCATCAACAAGAGCCACGGAACCCACGGAACCCACGGAAGGGGAAATTCGAGGGTAACCCCTGCGCCCTCCGCGACCGATGCTGCCCACCGTAACCGCCGGCGCGAGCGGCCGATTCCTTTTTCCGTGTTTTCCGTGTTTTCCGTGGATTCCGTGGCGCTTTTGCTTTTGGCTTTGCGTCACCCAGGCCGGCGCGGCAATCAATGCTCGGTCGCTTCCAGGGCCGCCAGCTTGTCCGCCTGGTCTTCGCTCACCAGGGCGTCCACCACCATGTCCAGGTTGCCCTGCATCAGTTCTTCGAGCTTGTACAGGGTGAGATTGATGCGGTGGTCGCTGACCCGGCCCTGGGGGAAGTTGTAGGTGCGGATGCGTTCCGAGCGGTCGCCGCTGCCCACCAGCTGACGGCGGGTCTGGGTCTGCTCGGCGATCTGCCGGTCGCGCTCGACGGTCAGCAGCTTGGCGGCCAGCAGGGACATGGCCCGGGCCCGGTTCTTGTGCTGGGAGCGCTCGTCCTGGCATTCCACCACGATGCCGCTGGGCAGGTGAGTGATGCGGATGGCCGAGTCGGTCTTGTTCACATGCTGGCCGCCGGCCCCGGAGGCGCGGTAGGTGTCCACCTTGAGGTCCGCCGGATTGATGTCCACCGATTCCACCTCTTCGACCTCCGGCATCACCGCTACCGTGGCGGCGGAGGTGTGGATGCGGCCCTGGGATTCGGTCTGGGGCACGCGCTGTACCCGATGGGCGCCGGATTCGTACTTCAGGCGCGAGTAGGCGCCCTGACCCACGATGCGGGCGATGATCTCCTTGTAGCCGCCGTGCTCGCCCTCGCTTTCGCTGAGCACTTCCACGTTCCAGCCCCGCTGCTCGGCGTAGCGCGAATACATGCGGAACAAATCGCCCGCGAAAATCCCGGCTTCATCACCCCCCGCCCCGGCGCGGATTTCGAAGATCACGTTCTTGGTATCGCGCGGGTCCTTGGGCACCAGCAAGCGCCGCAGG
>DATFML010000163.1:0-4787 GCA_035266965.1 Gammaproteobacteria bacterium | reverse complement strand
ACGGCGGTTGAATGACGCAATGCCCTTCGGCTATTCCACCATTCGTAACTGCGGCCTATGAATATTCATCTTCCGTGCTTTCCGTGTTTTCCGTGGCGCTTTTGCCTTTTTCCCGTCCGTGGATTCCGTGGGTTCCGTGGCTCTTGGAAGGTCTTTTGGGAGTCCGGCGCAATGCCCTTCGGTTATTGCGCCCTACGTGAAAGGAAGGGGACCTGTCAGTCCCGCAGATTGAACTTGCGGATCAGGTCGTACATGGTAGGTCGACTCACGCCCAGCAGGTCGGCGGCCTGGGAAATCTTGCCGCCGACGTGGCCGAGGGCCCGCACGATGGCCTGGCGTTCGGCACTGTCGCGGATCTCCCGCAGGTTGAACGTCATGGCATCTTCGGCCGGGGCGTTGCCGAGCTCCAGATCCCGGGCGCCAATCTGCTTCTGGTCGGCCATGATCACCGCGCGTTTGACCCGGTTCTCCAGCTCGCGCACGTTGCCCGGCCAGTGGTAGGACTCCATGGCGGTGAGGGCGTCCTTGGTGAAGCGGTGGGGCTGGCCGCCGTGCTGGCGGCTGAAACGGTCCAGGAACACGCGGCCGAGCATGAGGATGTCGCCTTCGCGCTCGCGCAGGGGCGGGATGCGCACGGTGATTTCGGTGATACGGTAGTAGAGGTCTTCCCGGAACTGGCTGTTCTTGATGAGCGCCTGCAGGTCCTTGTGGGTGGCGCAGATCACCCGCACGTTCACCGGAATCTCCTCGCGGCCGCCGACCCGCTCCAGCACCCGCTCCTGCAGGAAGCGCAGCAGCTTGGCCTGCAGGGACATGGGCAGATCGCCCACCTCGTCCAGGAACAGGGTGCCGCCGCTGGCCGTCTCGATCTTGCCCGGGGTGGTCTTGGCCGCGCCCGTGAAGGCGCCCTTCTCGTAACCGAACAGCTCGCTTTCCAGCAGGGTCTCGGGAATGGCGGCGCAGTTGATCGCCACGAAGCGGCCGTTGCTGCGAGCGCTCAGCTCGTGGATGGAGCGGGCCAGCAACTCCTTGCCGGTGCCGCTCTCGCCGAGGAGCATCACGGTGGCATCCGCCGGCGCCACCTTTTCGATGTTGCGGCAGACCTTGAGCATCTCCGGGCTGGCGGTCATTACCCCTTCCAGGGGGGATTCGGGCTTGTTGGTGGCCAGACGGCGGTTCTCGTCCTCCAGCTCGTGGAGGCGGTAGGCCCGGTTGACGATGAAACCCAGCAGCTCGGGATCGATGGGTTTGTAGAAGAAGTCGTAGGCACCGAGGGCCACGGCCCGCATGGCGTGTTCGCGCTCGTTGTTGCCGGTGACCACCACCACCTTGGTGGTCGGATTCTTGGAGAGGATCTGTTCCAGGGCGTGGAAGCCCTCGCTGACGCCGCCTTCGTCGGGGGGCAGGCCGAGATCCAGGGTCACGACGAAAGGCTGATGACGGTCGATCTGCTGCAGGGCGCTTTCACGGTCTCCGGCGATCAGTACCTCGAAGCCTTCGAAACACCATCGGAGCTGGGCTTGGAGCCCAGGGTCGTCCTCAACCACCAGCAATTTCTTGGTATTCTCCGTCATCTGCATACCTGGCGCCGCCCGCTGCGGCCAACTTTACGTCATTTTTGTCGTCATCGCTAATGGGGATACGAAGCCGGAACGTACTGCCCTCGTCGACCCGGCTGAGCACCTCCACCTCCCCTCCCAGACCGCGCACGAACTCGCGGGTTTCATAGGCCCCGATGCCCATGCCGGATCCGCCTTTGGTGGAATCGAACGGCCGGAACAGGCGTTCGCGGATGAACTCCTCGTCCATGCCGCAACCGGTATCCTGGATTTCGATCACCGCCGTGTCATTGGAACGGAACAGCCGCACCATCACGCTGCCGTCGTCCGGCGTGGCCTCCTGGGCGTTGCGGATCACGTGGCCCACCACAGCGGCCAGACCGTCCGCCTCGGCCCGCACGGTGGCACCCGCGACCTGGCAATCCAGACTGGGCACGGGCGCCCCGCCGGACATGGTCTTGACGGTCTCTTTAAGCAGGGCGCAGAGCTCGATGGGTTCCAGCTCCCTGTCGGTGCGCCCGCCGCTGCGCAGCTTCTGCATCAGCCGGTTCATCTTGGCCACCGAGTTGTCCACCGTGCTGATGGCGTCTTCCATGAACTGGGGATTGTGCTTGTGGCGGGAGGCGTTGGTCACCACCAGGGAGAGCTGGGCGATCAGGTTCTTGAGGTCATGCATCACGTAGGCGGTCAGCCGGCTGCAGGCCTCGAACTGGCGCGCATCCACCAGCGCCTGGGAGGCCTCCAGCTGGGCCAGGTGACTGGCCGCCTCCCGCCCGGCGGTCTTGAGCAGATCGCAGTCTTCCCAGTTGAAATGGGAGCGCACCGGCGAGCGGGCGATCAGCACGAAGCCCAGCAACCGCTCGTGCAGAATGAGCGGTGCCACCAGCCAGGCCCGCTCCATGAAACGCAGCCAGCGCGGCAGGGCCAGATCGGCGTACAGATCGGGGTCGCGCTCGTACTCGTCCAGGTTGATGACCCACTCCTGGGAGTCCAGAAACCGCACCAGGGAGCTGTCGCCCGGCTCGCTGTCCGGCAGGTCCTCGGTCATGTTCCAGCGTGTTACCGGCTCGAAGCGGCCGTGGTCGCGGCGCATCCAGAGCACGCCGCCCGGGCTGTCCACGATCTCGGCGATGGCCCGGATGGCCCGTTCGCGCAGATCGGTCACCGGATCGCTGGTGGACAGGGTGCGGATGAAGCGCAGCCATTCGTCCCGGTAGTCGTACTTGTAGTGAAAGAAGTGTTTGCTGATGAGCACCCGCAGGTTGGCGCGCAGCTGTCCGGAGAACAGCAGGATCACCAGCAGCAGCCCGGCACCGAACAGGAAGATGGTCTGGGCGACGGCGCCCCAGCTCCCGCCGTAGACGCGCACGTAGTAGCCGCCGGCGCCGATGGCCAGCAGATACAGGCCGGCGCCCAGCAGGGAGACGGTATGAAAGACGATGCGCCGGGACACGAAGATGTCCAGGGACCACTTCGGGTCGCGGGACACGCTGACACCGATGACCGGCACCACCAGGGCGTTGATGAACCCCCGGGCCGCCCACAGGCTGGGATCGATGCGCTGGAACAGCAGCGCGTTGGCGTACATGTAGAAGTCGTAGGCGAACAGGCCGCCGATGCCGTAGCAGAGGTATTTGATAGCGCGCCGCGAGTCGGCCCGTATGTTGCGGATCAACTGCTCCACCAACACCAGGCCGGCCACGGACAGGGCCAGATAGCCCGCGATCAACAGATCCACCCCGCCGGCGGCGACGACAGGGCTGCCCTTCAGGTAGCGGTAGGTGGCCAGGGCCGAAAGCATGAGTGTGAAGGCGCCGGCCACGCCCACCGCACTGCGGAACCAGGACCACTCCAGGTCCGCATCGCGCTGGGCGGCGGCCAGGATACGGACCAGAAAGGCGATCCAGGCGAAGTCCCGGACCAGTTCCAGAAGATGGGGAACGTACAGGCTGTCGCTGTGGGCCTCGGCATAGGCGGCCGAAGCCGCCCACAGCACCATGGCGAGGGAAGCGACCAGCAGCAGGGTCTTCTGCGGGCGACCGTGCCGCCCGGTCAGCAGCAGCAACGACAGCACGACAAAGAACGACGCGCCCGTTACATAGCTGACCACGCCAAGATTCATAGGCAGCTCCCGACCGAAGTGGCAACCGTACCGGCGGTTATGCCCTGTACGGAACGGCCTGCTCCAGCCTCAACCGCGTCAGCCCTGACCGAGTCATCCAAGTGCGATGCGACAACGAACTCTCGATACGCGTCCTCTGCGCCGGCGGTCACGGACCACAACCCGGGCTCCGCGACGCATCGAATGTCCGCCATCGGGACCCGCCATGGACAGACGACGCGAAAGACTTCCAGCTCAGAAATTGCATGTGGCGCCATGCGGTTTCGCGAGAGGCGAATCGCGGCGCTCCGTGAGCCACGGTCCGTGTAACACCAACAGCGGTGAACTGACAACCCATCCCGGTCATCCTGCCGTGGCGCGGCAGGAAACCGGCTGATCCGTCCGTTGCGACGCACCCCTCGTGGCCGCATGCACTCAATGGTGAAGATCGGATCAATCGCCCACCTGCATCACTGCAAGCGGATAACTCGGACAGCCTCCTGGAATGCCAATGGTCCGGCGATCATGCTGCCGCCATCGACGCCGATCCTGGCAGCGGCCTGTACGGCCGACACCAGGCCAAACGGCAGGACCCATCATAGGGACCTATCGCCCATGGATGCAACAGTCCCTATGGAATACATCGGCCGAAAGCGGAATACGTGCAGCCCGCGCCGCACGTATCCGCTACCGGATCATGGATCAGCCGACGCTCTTCAGGGCACGACGGGCCGCACCGGCCCAGGGCGCCTTGGCGCCACCCGCGAGCGCCTTGCTCAGGTGCTCCCTGGCGGCAACCTTGTTGCCCTGCTTGTAGTAGACCATGCCCAGGTGATACTGGAAGACCGGCACCTTGGGGGCCTTCTTGACCACCTCGCTGAGAGTCTTGGCCGCCTTGTCCAGGTCACCCAGCCGGTAGTGCACCCAGCCGTAGGTGTCCAGGAAGGCCAGCTGCTTGGAGGAGCCGAACTTGGCGACCAGCTTCTTGGCCTTGGCCAGGCTGGCGGCGTCGTTGCTGCGATGGTCGGCTATCAAGGACGCCAGGTTGTTGGCGGCAATCGCGTTGCCCGGCTGCTTGGCCAGCAGTTGTTCGTAGACCTTGGCCGCGTCATCGATATCCCCCATGC
>DATFML010000162.1:0-11756 GCA_035266965.1 Gammaproteobacteria bacterium | reverse complement strand
CGCGGTTAACCGGCACGGACACAAAACGGAGGCGGCGGCACCCGCCGCCGCCCCCTTCGGTTATGCCCGTACCGGACCGGCGTGTCAGGACTGGGCCGACAGAGCCAGGTCCGACTGCCCCCGCAGGGCCGCGATGCGCTGTTCGAGAGGCGGATGGGACATGAACAGCCGCATCACCCCCGAACCGCTGTTGATGCCGAAGGCGGCCATCTGCGAGGGCAGCTGGGCCGGCTCGTGCATGGCCTGCAGCCGTTCCAGGGCGGCGATCATCTTGCCCCGTCCGGCCAGGGCGGCACCGCCGGCATCGGCGCGGAACTCACGCTGGCGGCTGAACCACATCACCACCACCGAGGCCAGGATGCCGAGGGCGATTTCCGCGGCGATGCTGGTCACCCAGTAGGCGATGCCCGGACCGTGATAGCCCTCGTCCTGATCACTGTTGGCCGACAGGGCACGGTCCACCAGGAAACCGGCGACCCGGGCCAGGGCGATGACGAAGGTGTTGAGCACGCCCTGGATCAGCGTCAGAGTGACCATGTCGCCGTTGGCGATGTGGCTGACCTCATGGGCCAGCACCGCCTCCACCTCGTCCCGGCTCATGTTGTCCAGCAGGCCGGTGCTCACCGCCACCAGGGACTTGTTGCGGCTGGCGCCGGTGGCGAAGGCGTTGGCGTCCGGTGCCTCGTAGATCGCCACCTCGGGCATGCCGATGCCGGCGCGCTTGGCGTGGGACCGCACCGTGGCCAGCAGCCAGGCTTCGGCCTCGTTACGCGGCTGCTCGATGACACGGGCACCGGTAGAGCGCTTGGCGACCCATTTCGAGATGGCCAGGGACAGGAAGGCTCCGCCCATGCCGAACACGGCGGCAAAGCCCAGCAGGCCGGTCAGATTCAGACCGTTTTCGGTCAGAAAGCCGGTGACGCCCAGCACGCTGGCGGTGATACTCAGCACCACCAGAATCGCCAGGTTGGTCGCAACGAACAGGACGACGCGTTTCATGACTCACACTCCTCTGTTGGAGCCGCTCGATCCGGCGGGGCGCCAGGGCCGCGCGCCGGGAGCGGGACTGAGAGCGAGTGTACAGCCGTCAAAACATAAATATAATTCGATTGTTTGGTAGATTAACTTCGGTATTTTCGAAGGGTCGAAACGCCATGCGGGGCATGAATTACAACCATTTATACTACTTCTGGACGGTGGCCAAGGAAGGCGGCATCGCCGCCGCCTGCGAGCAACTCCACCTCACCCCCCAGACCGTCAGCGGGCAGCTGAAAGTGCTGGAGGAGGCCCTGGGCGCCAAGCTGTTCAGCCGCGCCGGGCGCAAACTGGTGCTGACCGACACCGGGCGGGTGGCCTTCAACTACGCCGACGAGATGTTCCGTCTGGGCGCGGAAATGACCGAGGTGCTGGAGGGACGGGCCGGCGGCCAGCCGCTGGCGTTCACGGTGGGCATCGTGGACGTGGTGCCCAAGATGATCGCGTACCGCCTGCTGGAACCCGCGCTGCACCTTTCCGAGCCGGTGCACATCGTGTGCCGGGAAGGCAAGCTGGACGCCCTGCTGGCCGACATCGCCCTGCACAAGCTGGACATCGTGATCGCCGACACGCCGGTGGGCACCGCCTTGAACGTGCGCGCCTTCAACCACCTGCTGGGCGAGTGCGGCATCACCTTCTTCGCCGCCCGCACCCTGGCGGCCCGCTACCGGCGCCGATTTCCCCACTCCCTGGCCGATGCGCCCATGCTGCTGCCTACCACCAGCACCGCCGTGCGCGGGGCGCTCATGCAGTGGCTGGACCAGCAGGGCATCCGTCCCCGCATCGTCGGCGAGTTCGACGACAGCGCCCTGATGAACGCCTTCGGGCAACGGGCCGTGGGCGTGTTCGTGGCACCCAGCGTGGTGGAGCAGGAAATCACCCGCCAGTACGACGTGCGGCCCATCGGGCGCACCGACGGGGTGCGGGAACGCTACTATGCCATCTCCGCCGAACGGCGCCTGCGCCACCCCGCCGTGGTGGCCGTCAGCCAGGCCGCCCGCTCGGAGCTGTTCTAGGGAACCTCGGCACAGCTCGATCAAGGGCATGATCACCAGCCCAACGGGGTGAGGAAGCGCCGTTTACAACGGGCCTGTCGCTTCGCGACCCCGCATTCCGGGGGCCTTTGCAACGCCGTGAGCGCCGCTTCAGCGGGCCGGGCAGAGGTCCCCTGAACTTTGTTGGCATCAGAAACTCATTGCCGGTGCGGCTGACCGGCGCCCGGTCATAGCGCCGTGACGGAAGTCGGATTGTTATGATAAGTGGCGAGCAACGTGCGATGGAGGCTTCCCGGCCGCACCTTGAAGGGCCAAGGCCTGCCCGACGACGGGGGGCTGCCGTGAAGCGTTTGTCATGACCTTCACCTTTGCCGCCGGCATCCGACCATCAGAATCGTGGTCCGGCGACAACGTCCTTCCCGACACCTGGCTGGCTCGCCAGCCGCTGCACCGGTTACAGTGATCACCATGAGCATCGACGACTTCCGCCGTCAGGCGATGGACCGCGGCCTGACCCGGCCGGACCTGGAACCCAATCCCTTCCGCCAGTTCGAACACTGGTTCAAGGATGCCATCGACACCGGCGTGTTCGAGCCCAACGCCATGAGCCTTGCGACCGTGGACGAACACGGGCAACCGTCCCTGCGCACGGTACTGTTGAAGCTGTACGACGAGCAGGGCTTCGTCTTCTTCACGAACTACGCCAGTCACAAGGCTTGGGACATCGAAGCCAATCCCCGCGTGGCCCTGCTGTTTCCCTGGGTGACCCTCGGCCGGCAGGTCAAGATCACCGGCGATGCCGCCAAGATCCCCCTCGCCGAATCCATGGGCTATTTCGCCACCCGTCCCCGCGGCAGCCAGATCGGCGCCTGGGCCTCGCCCCAGAGCCAGGTGATCACCTCGCGCTCGCTGCTGGAGGCCAAGGTGGACGAAATCAGGCGCAAGTTCACCGCCGGCGAAATCCCGCTGCCTTCCTTCTGGGGCGGCTACCGGGTCGCCCCCCACATGATCGAATTCTGGCAGGCCCGCGACAACCGCCTCCACGACCGCTTCCAGTACCGCCGCGACGACACCAACCACTGGCAAATCCACCGCCTCGCCCCCTGAAATGGGGTCGGTGACAAATGATTCCCATTTGTTTTTGACGCCCCAGCCGCGCCCAGCCCCACCCGTCGGCCGGATAGCGCATCCGCCGTTATAACGGGGACCTACGAAGGGGAGCGCAATTGAATGGCTGTTGCCAAGCGCGGAACCGGGCCGCAACCCGCGGCGCGAATGATTCGCATTTGTCACCGACCCCTTTTTAGAGGGCGACGAAGAGGAGCCAGACCATGCTGATGGCGACGGTGATCAGCATGGGCACGAAGGCGATGCGCAGGTATTCGGTGAAGGTGATGGGGTAGCCGGCCTTTTCCGCCAGGCCGGCGGTCACCACGTTGGCGCTCGCGCCGATCAGGGTGCCGTTGCCGCCCAGGCAGGCGCCCAGGGACAGGGCCCACCACAGCACCGCACCATGCACGCCCGGCACCGAGGCGGTGAGATAGGCCACGATGGGCATCATGGTGGCGGTGAACGGGATGTTGTCGATGATCGCCGAGAAGATGGCCGACACCCACAGCACCAGTATCACCGCGATGACGGGCGAGCCTTCGGAGGCGTCCCGCACCCAGTTGGCGACGATCTGAATGAGCCCGGTCTGCTCGGCGCCGGCCACGATGATGAACAGCATCATGAAGAAGACCAACGTCGGCCACTCGATCTCCTGCTCCACCATTTCCACGATATGCACGCCGCTGATGACCAGCAGCAGGGAGGCACCGGCCATGGCCGCCACACTGGGCTCCATGTGCAGGGTGCCGTGGAACACGAACAATGCGATGGTGAACAACAGCACCAGCCCGGATTTCACCAGCAGGCGCGGGTCGGTGATACGGTACTCCTCCCGCAACCGGCCGATCATCGCCGGCACGTCGTCCACCCGGGCATGCAGGTAGCCCTTGCGGAACCAGAACAGGAAGTACACCGTGCTGACGGCGAGCCCGATCAGGCAGACCACGGCCAGGTGCTCCACGAACTGCACGAAGCTGAGGGCCGCGTAGGAGCCGATCATGATGTTGGGCGGATCGCCGATCAGGGTTGCCGTGCCCCCCACGTTGGACGCGAACACCTCGGGCAGCAGCAGGGCGATGGGATTGATGCGCAGCGCCACGGCGATCTCAACGGTCACCGGGATGATGAGCAGCATGGTGGTGACGTTGTCCAGGAAAGCCGATGTCACCGCCGTGATGAACATCAGCAGCATGGACAGAACAAAAATGTTTCCGCGCGCCAGCTGAAAGGACTTGTAGGCCATCCACTGGAACACGCCGGTCTTCTTGGTCACACCCACGATGATCATCATGGCCATGAGCAGAAAGATCACGTTCTCGTCGATGGCGTGCATGGCGTCTTCGAAACTGATGATCCGAAAACCGGGATCGAACGTGCCGACGGTATAGCTGACGAACAGCAGCACCGACGCCCCCACCATGGCGGCCAGGGTGCGGTGCATCATCTCGAAGGCGATGAAAACGTATACGGCCAGCAATACCGCCGCCGCCACCCACAGGGCCGGAGACAGCGTCCGCTGCATCACCACGCTGAAATGGGCCAGATACTGGCGTTCGCCGCCGGCCGTCAGGCCGTCCCGCACCACGTGGGGCAACGCGAGGCGCTCGGTCGTCTTGTAGGAAGGTCGTGCCACCCGGACCTGGACGGGCCCGGAAGGCAAAGCGCCTGCGGGCAGGTGCAGTCTGGCCTCGTAGACACCCTCGCTGTCGGTCAGTACCGGCTGGGCGGGCGCAATCGCCTTCCCGCCCAGGAAGAAAGCCAGGCGCGCATCCTTCACGCCTTTACTCTGGGCATTGGAGATGGTGCCCGAAACGATCAACACATCCTGTCCGTGCACGGCGTGCGCGGCAGTGGCATAGGAACAGCCAGGAAGGGCGCACAGGCTCGCCAGCAGTGCGAGCAGTGCAATGAGAAACCGGCCTTCTCGCGCGGCGCTGCGATCGTTGTTGGTTATGCCGAACCCCATGGACTCTAGGGCCTGCTGAGCCGACAGGTGGTGCATGCGCCCGCTTCCCCGTCCCACCGGGCCGCACCGGCGCAGCGTCGCCCGGCTGCGCAACCGGATGACGACGCCGCAGCACGAAAGCTTGAGCCGGGCCCTTCGGGTCGGGGGCCGGAAGCGGCCGCTCGGGGTTGTGCGTCTCTCATTGGCAATCACCGGACTTTTCGCACTTCGTGCCCCGCTTGAGGGCACCTGAACACCAGCAACGGCGTCCCCTTCGGTGTCGGCACACCCACGCACCCGCCCGCGGGCACCGCACGACGGTGAACGCCGTTGATACTGGTTGCTTCCAGCAATCCAGCGTGGCGACTGTAGCAGATTCGATAACGGAAGGGAGCCTGTCGGCGTCGAACATTTGCAGGCATCCGTTGCCCCGCTTCGCTGCCTGGGTTTGGCAACAACCCTAAGGTATACTGACTCGCGGAGGACGAACAGACGCTGCAGAAGTGCGGGCATCGGCCTTTCGCGGCAAATCCGAACAATTCGGATTGCGGCGGCAAAACGAAGAATGCGCAGTGGAGGCATCCCGGGCGCGCAGGTTCGAGTTGCCCGTGATCGGGCACGCCGGCCCGCACCAATAGACGCATCCCCGGCACCGGGACGCCCCGTGCATACTGTCGCGCGGGACGTCCGGAACATGCGCGGGATTCGTCCAAAGGCCAACCGGCACCGGAGCGACAACTGCAAGGCGGCTCCCCCGGGCGGCCGTTAAACGCAGGTACGGGTGCGGGACGCCCGGACGGACGGCGCCGTCACCGACATCGAGTCCGCCCATCCCGGTCCCGATCCCCTTCGGTACGAATGGACTCGTGCGCACGGCTGCGGCCGACGTGGGTGGCGTCTGCGCTTCGCGCCCGGTGCGGGCTGTAGCCCATTGCACCAAGCACTGCGGAAAGATCACCATTCAGCCTGGTTTCGGCGGGATGAGGGGGAACGCACGCATGACCAAGCACAAACTGCGTAAAGAAGCCGGGCCCATCGGCCTGCTGTACGCCAGCCTCGGCGGGATGATCGGCTCCGGCTGGCTGTTCGGGGCCCTGCATGCGGCCAAGCTGGCCGGCCCGCTCAGCATCTGGTCGTGGGTCGTGGGCGCCGTGGCAGTGCTGCTGCTTGCGCTGGTCTACTCCGAACTGGTCACACTGATGCCCAAGAGCGGTGCGCTGGTGCATCTCAGTCATCTCAGCCACGGCGACCTGCTGGGCCGCATCTGGGGCTGGATCCTGTTCCTGGGCTACGTATCCATCGCGCCGGTGGAGGTGATGGCGGTACTGACCTATACGAACAATTACCTGCCGGGACTGGTTCAACCCCAGTCGGGCCTGCTCACGGACCTCGGCTTCGTGGTCGCCATCATTTCGCTCGCCCTGATCGTCACCCTGAACCTGCTCGCCATCCGCTGGGTGTTGTGGATCAACAGCGCGGTGACCTGGTGGAAGATCGCCATCCCGGTACTGACCATCGTGGTGCTGCTGGCCTACTCCTATCACCCGGAGAATCTGCATGCGGCTCCCGGACACTACGAGGTGTCCGGCATCTTCACCGCCGTGGCCAGCGCCGGGGTCATCTTCAGCTTCCTGGGCTTTCGACAGGCCATCGACCTGGCCGGAGAAACCGACAACCCCGCACGCAACATTCCCCTGGCGGTGATCGGGTCGGTGATCATCGCCGCCATCATCTACATCGGACTGCAGTACGCGTTTCTGCTGGCGCTGAATCCCGCCGATATCGGCAATGACTGGCGCACCCTGCATTTCGAGGGCGTATCCGGCCCTCTGGCCGCGCTCAGCATCAGCGTGGGCGCCACCTGGTGGGCGATTGTCCTGTATGGCGACGCCATCGCCTCGCCCACCGGCACGGGTTTCATCTACTCCACGGCCAGCTCGCGCATCACCATGGCCGCCGGCGAGATGCGCACCCTGCCCAGTTCCCTGGCGGAGGTGAACGGCCAGGGGGTGCCGGTACGCGCGCTGATCGTCACCTTCCTGGCCGGCGCGATCTTCTTCTTCCCGTTTCCGTCCTGGCAGAAGCTGGTGAGCTATATCTCTTCGGTCACCGTGCTTTCCTACGGCCTGGGCCCCATCGTACTGCTGCATCTGCGCCGCACGCTGCCGGGCGCCCCGCGTCCTTTCCGGCTCGGGTGGGCCTGGCTGCTGGCGCCGCTGGCGTTCGTGATCTCCAACTGGATCATCCTGTGGACGGGATTCGAGACCGCCAATGTGCTGTTCGGCATGATCGCCGTCATGTTCGTGGCCTATACCGCCTACCATTACCTGTTCAAGGGCGCCAGCCGCGGCCCGTTCGGGTGGGGCCAGATCGCGTGGGTGTTCCCCTATTTCGCGGGGCTGTGGTTGCTGCTGTATTTCGGCCCGCCCATCCTGGGCGGCAACGGGCAACTGAGTTTCGGCATGGATATGCTGCTGAGCGGAATCTTCAGCCTGCTGATCATGGCGCTGGCAGTGGCCACCGGCTTGCCGGCCGAAGCAAGCAGCGAGTATCTGGTGCAGCTGACCACCGAGGGCGAGGAAGCGGCGCCCTGAGGGCAAGGGGGACGACTGTGGGTCGATCGGTGCGCTTCATCTTGCCGGAGCAGCGGATCTCTCACGCTGAACGCTGCGGCGCCGGACGAACCTTCCATGCACGTGGACCACGTCGACACAGGACCTACCACATCAGGTCGTCCGGCACCGGGTAATCCGCGTAGGCATCGTCCTGGGACGAGTCCGAACCGGATTCGTCGACGGGGCGGGCCACCACGCAGCCCGCATCCCGAAGCCGGATCTTCTCAGCCACCGCCGACGGCACCACATCGTAGCGACCGTCGAGCTTGACGATATCCAGACGCCCCTGGCTCAACTGCTCGCGGATGGCAGGCGTGACGAACAGCTTGCGGATCTTGGCACCGTCGGTGAAGTGATAGCCGTCCTCGGCGTCGTCCCGCGGTATCCGGTTCTGCTCGATGAGCTGGCGGATCTGCGCCATCGTCGCCTTGCGCTCCTGCGCCTGCTTGCGCCGGTGATTCAGCTCGCGGTCCCGGTTTGCCTTTTCCGCCATGGCCTGGCGGGCCGATCGGGCGCTGTCGCTGAGGGCCGGCTCGCCTCGATCTTTCTTTTTCCCGCGCTTGGGACCCTTGCCGGATTTGGCCTTTCTGGCCTGTCTGGCGTCGGCCAGACCGGCTTTGACGAGCTGATCCTGGAGTGAATTGCTCATTGGTGTATCCTGCTCTCGCGTACTTCCGGGATATTCGCTGTTTCCCGCAGTTTAACGCAAAATAGCGGCACACCCAGAACGAAAAGCCGAATCGGACCTGTGACTGCGGTCGCCGACGACGCCGGCCACGGAGCCGCCGCAGCGGTCATACACCCGGGCGGCCTCAGGAACTCACTGCGGGTCAGGTGTTCGAACTGGCATCCGGAACCGCCGATCCGCACAAACCTTCCCCGTCGTTCTCCGAACGATAACAATGCGGAGCCAAGAAAGGAGAGACGATGTCATCGACCATGGAACTCGCCCTCATTGTGGGCTCTGCCGTCACCGGCCTGCTGTGGCTGCTGGACCTGCTGTGGCTGCGCCGCAGGCGTCCCGCGACCGAGGACCAGGCCAAGACGGCGCCCTGGTGGGTGGAATACTCGCGCGCCTTCTTCCCGGTGCTGTTCGCCGTGCTGATTCTGCGCTCGTTCGTGTTCGAACCCTTTCGCATACCGTCGGGCTCGATGATGCCCTCTTTGCTGGTGGGTGATTTCATCTTCGTCAACAAGTTCACCTTCGGGCTGCGGCTGCCCATCACCCGCACCCGGGTCCTCCCGCTCGGCGAGCCGCGACGGGGCGATGTCATCGTGTTCCGCTACCCCGAACGTCACGCCCGGGCGTTCTGCCAAAAGAACCCCTTCTGCCAGGGCTCGGGCGGCATGCAGGAAGTGGCGCGTTCGGCCGGCGAAGACTACATCAAGCGCATCATCGGCCTGCCGGGGGATACCATCCGATCCGGTCCCGACAACAGCATCTACGTGAACGGCAAACAGGTTGCCATGAAGCATGTCTCCGCCTACCAGGGCGAGGGCAGCAACCGTTTGATGGGATCCCTGGCCGGCGTGCAGACCCAGGTCTATGAGGAAGCGCTCCCACGGCGGGACGGCACAGTGGTACACAACAAGATCCTGGTGGTACCCGGCATCCCCTATCCCATGGGCAGTTGGAAGGTACCACCGGGCGAATACCTGGTCATGGGGGACAACCGGGACAACAGCTTCGACAGCCGCTACTGGGGCTTCGTCCCGGCCCGCAACATTCTGGGCAAGGCCTTCGTCGTGTGGTTCAACTACTATGACGGCGACATCCAGTGGGATCGAATAGGGACCACCGTGCCGCAGTAGGCCGATCGCGGATACCGCCCGCGGGGCCGGAGGCCCGGCTGAGAGGCACATTGTTTTCCCCATGGACCCACTGGACAGGCCCGCCCCGGCAGGGGTACAAGAATAGCCATTCCCGACGACGGTGACCCTGCCTATGAACAACGATCTCGGCAAGCTCGTTCTGCGCCTGACCCTGGGTGTGCTGGTGGGCCTGCACGGCCTTCACAAGCTCGTGCACGGCATTGCGCCCATCGAAGCCATGGTCCACAACGCCGGACTGCCGGGTTTTGTGGCCTACGGCGTGCTGATCGGCGAAGTGCTGGGACCGGTGCTGGTCATACTCGGCCTGTATGCCCGCATCGGTGCGGCATTGATCGTCATCAACATGGGATTCGCCGTCGCGCTTGCCCACGGCCAGCACCTGCTGGCCCTCACCTCCCATGGCGGCTGGGTCCTCGAGCTGCAGGGCATGTATCTGTTTACCGCCCTCGCTCTGGTGCTGATCGGTCCGGGGCGCTTCAGTATCAATCGTCTTTGAGCCATGAATGGACCACTAGTTCACGAACGTGGCCCGGACGCGTTCGGAGACCTTGAAGTAGGTCACCCAGATGAAGGCGGAAACGGCAGCAGGCGCCAGTCCGCCGATGTCATGGCCCGACGTGGACGCGGCCGCGGCCGGCAGCCCTGACCCCATGGCGATATCGGCAGCCTCTACCAGCAGGCCGCCCAGCAGGTAGACCGTGAACAGCCGCGGAACCAGCCGCCGCTTCTGAAAGAACATCACCAGCAACAGCGCGCCGAACACCAGCAGGGCCAGGTTGGCCTCCAGGTCGAACAGCAGCAGAGGCTCCCACAAGGCATGATAATGCGACGATCCGGGCGTGGTCAGCCGCGACCAGGCCGTCGGTGCATAGGCCGGCCACGACTGGGCAAGAACCCCCATTACGAGCAGCGGATGCACGATGACCGCGATTGCCGGCAGCAGCAGCCAGCCGCGAATGCCCTGCAGCTTGGGATCGACGGGAATCGAGGACCGGCGTGGGACGGGGCCGTCGCGACGGTAAAGCGACACGGCGACATACAGCAGCACCCCGACTGTCAGTGCGGCGATCAGCACAACGGTCCAGTTGGTGAGCGGGTTGTCGCCGACGCGGCGACCGACGGCGGGATCGGCCGCGGCGTTGCCGATCCTTCGCCAGATCCGATAGCCCAGGTCGTCGTTGACCTGTTTGAGATGCTTGAGGTAGCCGGCCATGCCGTCGACGGATACATGGTCGGCACGGGTGCGAAAGCGGTAGTCGAGCTCCAGCCGTTGGTCCGCGTAGCGGACGCTGTCGCTGTAGTCGAACGCCGGATCCGCAATCTTCGTCGTCCCCGGCGATATGGGCCATGACCCCGGAAGCAGCACCCGTATCGTCTCCGAGACGTCTTCGGGGTGAGCGATGCGCAGCGGCATGGTACGCACGGTGTCGTCCGGGGTATCCACCAGCCCGTAGAGCTCTACCGGCTCGAAGGTCGCCTGCAGGCGCCGCCCCCTGGCCGCTTTGGCCCACAGCTGGGCGATTCGGTAATGCTCTGTCACCACCACCCTGTCGTGACGTGGATCGTCCTTGACCGTAAACGGCGCGGCCACGGCGATGGATGGGTAGTGGCGGGCGTAGAAATTGAGGTACGCGTTCTGGATATGGTCGCGGCTCTTGGAGGCGAGGTAGGCACGCATGCCGTCGGCCTCGTCGCCCTCATAAGTCGTCTGGACGGTATACCGCGCGGGCTTGCCCACCCCGGCACGCAGATCGAAGCGCTCGACGATGCGCCTGCGGGACCTGCCGTGGGCGGCATTTGCCATGGCGACCAGACCGGTGCTGCCGGCCCGCACCACCAGCGCCTGCCCATAGTCCGGCTGATACAGGCTGTCCAGGGGGCCCTGCTGATAGGAGTCGGTGGGATCGAGCCAGTAGAACCGGCCGTTCACCCGCGCCCGCACAATGGCATGATCAAACAGGGTCGGGCTCGGCTGATAGTCCGACAGGCGGGGGCCGAGATCGGTGTTGACCAGCGCCGTATGGGCCTGGATGCCAAGGGCGCGCAGCAGGGTCACCAGCAGGCGCGCCTTGTCCTTGCAGTCGCCGAAGCGCTGCTTCAGCACCTGCGCCGGGGCATTGGGAGCGTGGGAACGCGGCCCCAGCTCGATCCCCAGATAGCGAATCTGGCGTTGGACGAAGTGCAGGGCAGCGGCGGCCCTGTGGGCGGCGTCGGGTTCGCGGG
>DATFML010000161.1:0-7764 GCA_035266965.1 Gammaproteobacteria bacterium | reverse complement strand
CCACGGTGACCGTGCTCCCGCGGCGCCGGGCTCAAGTTTCAGGGAGCGGAACCGATTTACTTTCCACAACCCTCATTGCAGGACCCATGGCCGCTTTCGGAGCGTAACGTGCGTGACGCCATCGCAGCCTCGGCGGACAGACCCATGCCCGAAGAGCCGGAAACCCACAGTGAAACAGTGTCTTCGGACGAACCCCACGGTGTCGATGGTTGGGTGCGCCGGCTGGCCGAGCAGGGATTGCCCGCATTCGCCCATACGGCCCATCAGATCTCCGGGGTAGTCGCCGATCGGGACAGTTCGGCCGCCGAACTGGCCCGGGTCGTTCTGCAGGATACGGCCATGACGGCCAAGCTGCTCCGCATTGCCAACAGCCCGCTGTACGCCCAGACCGGGCGGGGTGTCAGTACCGTCAGCCGCGCGGTGATCATGCTGGGTTTCGAGGCGGTACGGGGTATCTGCCTGTCCATCGCCGTTGTCGAATCCCTGGTTGCGGGTAAACGAAAGGAACAGCTTGCCCGGGAAATGGCCCTGGCCTTTCATGCGGCTGTACAGGCACGTACCTTTGCCGTGCTGCGCAAGGACCATGCGCCGGAAGAGGTGTATATCGCCACGCTGCTCTACAACCTGGGCGCAATGGCGTTCTGGACACACGCGGACGGGCAGGGCGATGAACTGCAGGAGGCCCTGTACTCCCTGCGCGGCGGCGCCCGTGCCGAAGCCGAACAGCAGGTCCTGGGGTTCAAGCTCCGGGAACTGACCGCGGGGCTCGGTCGGGAGTGGAAGCTCGGATCGTTGTTGATCCACGCGCTGGAAGGCAGGAAAGACGCCGATCCGCGGGTGAGCAACGTCGTGTTGGGTCAGGAAGTGGCCCAGGCTGCCATGCAGGGCTGGAAGAGCGCGGAAATGAAGCGCCTGCTGGGTCGCGTCGCCGAGACCCTCTATTTGCCTCTGGACAAGGTGACCAGTCTGGTTGAATCCAACGCCGCTGAGGCGGCCAAGACCGCCAGCTTCTACGGGGCCGGCGAGGCCGGTCGGCTGATTCCGGTACCGGCCCGCTATGGCGCAACGCCGGTGGACAGGGCGGAGGCGCCGGCCGCGGACCCGATACCGGCGTTTCCGGAAGCGGACCCCATGCTCCAGCTCAGAATTCTGCGCGAGCTGTCGTCGCTGATCGATGAGCGACCGGACCTGAATCTGCTGCTTGAGATGGTGCTCGAAGGCATCCATCGTGGTGTCGGCATGGACCGCACCCTGTTCGCCCTGCGTACCCCGAATCGCAAATATCTGAAGGCCCGCTACGCGCTCGGCTGGCAGAAAGACCGACTGCAGCAGCGCTTCGTCTTCGAGCTCGACCCTCTTAAGGCGAACGTCTTCAGCCACATGGTCGAGGTCAGCGGAGCCCTATGGGTTCCGCCTGAGCCGGACAGAAACATCAAGGGACTGCTCACCCCGGAGGTGGTGGAGTTGACGGCGGGGGCGCCGTTTTTCGTGATGTCCATCGATGTGGGTGATCAGCCCATCGGGCTGTTCTATGCGGACCGCCAGCCCAGCGCCCGGCCGCTGGATGACGACAGCTACACCAGCTTCAAGCATTTCTGCCAGCAGGCAAACCTCGCGCTTTCCCAGACCACCCGTCAATCGCCGCCAAGAAAACCCTAGGGAGGCTCTGCGCAGGTGGATCAAGGGGATGGTCACAAGGCGCAAAGGGGCGGGGAAGCGCAGTTTACGAGTGGTCTGTCGCTTCGCGACCCCGCATTCCGAGCGTCTTCGCAACGCCGTGAGCGCCGCTTCAGCGGCCTGTGCAGAGGTTCCCCAGAGGACGTCTTGGTGGCCGGCCCGCTCCCGTGCGAGCAGGCGGCCGACGGTTCACGCGGTCACTGGCCGGATCCGGCGGTCGGGTATAAACTACCTCCAATCTACCACATTAGTTTCGCCGTTCCGCGGCGGCGGTTGGCGCCCCCGAGCACCATGGGCCCGCCCCGGTCCTGCATGGGCCGGCTCCTGCAACGAGCCGGGCTGCAGCGGTGACAGGAAGCATGCATGCATATCACCCGCTATACCGATTACGCTCTTCGTGTCCTCATCTACACGTCTCTGAGACGGGAGGGGTTGGCGACCATCAAAGATGTCGCCGAGCATTATGGGATTTCCAGGAACCACCTGATGAAGGTGGTTCACAAGCTGGGGACCGCCGGGTACCTGGAAACGGTGCGCGGCAAGAAGGGTGGTTTTCGCCTGGCCAAACGGCCGGAGGATATCCGGGTCGGCGAGGTGGTGCGCTGCACCGAGGAGGATTTCAATATCGTTCAGTGCTTCGGGCCCGGTGCCGACCGTTGTCAGATCGAACCCGCATGCATCCTGCAGGGCGCTTTGCACGAAGCGCTTGCGGCGTTTCTGGGTGTTCTGGATCGTTACTCGCTGGCTGATCTGGTTACCAACCAGCAGCAACTCGCCCGGTTGCTGAATTCATATCCGCAAAGTACCCGGCGTATGCCGCCGGCAGGACCCGGACGCAAGGCCCCGGCCTGAAGACCCGGCCCGGTCGCGTCGGACGCTTTCCCACGAGTGTCGACGGTCCGGGGGCGGACATGCCCCCGGACCGTCGACGGCCGGTTCGTTCAGAACTGGTTGGCGTTGCGCGCCGAGGGATGGATATACGCCCAGCCCTGGGCCTCCCGCAGGGTGATTTCACCGACTCCCGAAGGCACGACATGAATGAAGGAGTACAGGTCGCTGCGCTTGATGTGCTTCTCCCGTAGCGTATTGGAGCACTGCGCGAGAATCACGCCTTCCTTTTGGAGGTGGCGAAGCCTCTTTTCGAAACCGTTGTTCTTGACGTACACATCGAAACCGGCGCTGTTCGCGATCAACTCGACCTTGATTTTGCCCTCCACGCGTTTGTCATGCAGCAGATTTTCGATGTTGTTGAGCGTTTTCTTGATGGCTTTGTTGCCACCCGCATCGATCTGGAAGATCGCGCCGTAATGGGACTTGGTGGCAGTTGCGCCGTCGAATCCGCTGGCGTTGGCGGTGCCCAGTCCGCAGAGCAGGGCCGCGCCGGTCGCGACCCCGAGGGCCAGGCCACGCAGCGCCATACGGGGACGTTGTTGATTGGTATGCATTGATCCTACCTCCATCCAATTTTTCTCTCGAGCCGGGGCACCAACACCCGTGAGGTGCCGGCGCCATCCGGATTGGTCGAACGCGCAGGTCGCGCAGGCCCGTTGATCGGGGCCTGACCAATTAGCTGACTGGCGGAAGGTTTTTATTCCATCAATTGACGCAGGATTGACGTTATAGTGGGGACGATGGGCTCGCCAACGCCCAGGGGAGCCTGCAGAGCCGGAATCGGCGGGGGACGGTCATCGGAACTGCGGCGGTCGGTGCCTGCCCATGGTCGCCGCAACGAAGCGTCGGGAGAACGCCGGGTGGCGCTTTCGGTGTTCACGGCGTGCACCAACGGCACCCGCCGCGGGCGGGTGCCGTTGGTGGCCGGAGTCCGGGTTCAATCGAGTCCGAACTGATAGCGAATAATGATGTGCGCCCGGCCCCGGTCATCCCGGTCATAGTAGGAACGATAATAGGGTGCACGGTGATGGCGGCCGTAGCGACGATCGAAGTCGCGTCGGTGCCACCGGTGATGCCAGCGATGATCCCAATGCCTGTAGTGGGGCCTGTGCCGCCAGGCGGAATTTCGGTGCCGGTGGTGGCCGTGATGGTAGCGGGGCTGGGCGCTCACCTGCGGACCGGAGTGACGGTGGTCCCGGGCCGACGCCACCCCTGGAAGAGCGGTGCCCAGGGCCAGCAGTCCCGCGATGATGGTGGCTATGGTGACGCGTCTGGTGTTCATGGCAGTCTCCTCTGGCTTTTCCTTTCGTAAGTCCAACGGTACGTTCAGGCGCCTGAACGCCGCCTGAACGGGTGGACACGGGGCCGGGAGCGGCGGCTCTGTCTGTCCGGCGCCCGTTCAGGATCGGTTCAGGCGCCGGTCACTAGGCTGTCAGCGTGAACTGGACAAGGCGCGTAGCGCGCCTTCGGCCGTGCATCGGGTGTCGGGGTTTGCAGCCCGACATCCACAGCCCGGGAGAGAGCTGATGAACAAGAAGTCATTGTCCGTATTGGGGGTCATTGCCGTGCTTGCCGCAACGCCGGTATTTGCCGGCTCCTGGCACGGGGGTGTCGGCGACAGCTATTTCGACTACGCACGGGTGACGGACGTGGATCCCGTGATCCGCCACGTGCGGGTGGCCACACCCCGCGACGAGTGCTGGCAACAGGACGTGCAGGTGCCTGCCCAGCCCCGCTACCGGTCCGCGACGCCGGTGATCGTGGGCGGCATCATCGGCGGTGTGGTGGGCAGCACCATGGGGAAGGGCCGGGGACGGGACGTGGCCACCATTGCCGGCACGCTGCTGGGCGGCTCCATCGCCCGGGACATCAGTCGTGGGCAGCCACCTGCGCCGGCCTACACCACCGCCACGCAGACCCGCTGCCGCACGGTGAACGAGTATCGTGAAGAGCGGCGGATCGTGGGTTACCGGGTCACGTACCGCTACCACGGACACCGATACGTGACCCGCATGGATCACGACCCGGGGGCGCGCCTGCGGCTGCGGGTCACGGCGGTGCCCGCGCCGTGAGCCTGCGAGGTCGACGGTGCCATGCTTGGCAGGCAGGGATTCGCCCAGTACCATCCGACGATACGATGCACACAAAGGCGGGATTCCACCGATGGCGCGCTTGCTCCTGATCCTCAGGGTGATGCTGGCAGCATGGATGCTGCTGGGAACGGCAATGCCGGCTCAGGCGGCGCCTGCGCGACATCAACACGCGCAGGCGCAGCACGGCGGCATGTCCCTGGGCCGAGCGGTGGCCGCGGCCGAGGCGCGCACCGGTGGGAAGGTTCTTGCGGCCAAAAAGGGCGAACGGAACGGCGAGCCGGTCTACCGCATCAAGGTGCTCACGCCCCACGGTCGGGTACAGGTGTTGATCATGGATGCCCGCACCGGTAAATGGTTGCGCTGACATGGGACGTGCGGCACAGCACGGCGGCGGTCCATGCGGGTCCTGGTAGTCGAAGACGAAGCGGCGTTGCGCACTCAGCTGGTCGATCGCCTGCAGCGCGAAGGCTATGCGGTGGACAGCGCGCCGGACGGCACGGAAGGCCTCTACCTGGCGTCCGAATACGCTGTCGACGTGGCGGTGGTGGACCTGGGGCTGCCGGGTCTCGGGGGTATGGAGCTCATCCGCGAAGTGCGTGCCGCCGGCAAGGCCTTTCCGATCCTGATTCTGACCGCCCGCGGCCGCTGGCAGGACAAGGTGCAGGGCCTGGAAGCCGGAGCCGACGACTATCTGGTCAAGCCCTTCGAGATCGAAGAGCTGCTGGCCCGCATCCGGGCCCTGTTGCGTCGTGCCGGCGGCTGGGCCCAGGCGGTTCTGCGCTGCGGTCCGGTTGAGCTCGATACCGGCGCCCAGACGGTCACCGTAGACGGTCGGCCGGTGGAATGCACTTCCTACGAGTACCGTATCCTGGAGTACCTGATGGTGCATGCAGGCGAGGTGGTTTCCAAGACCACCCTCACCGAGCATGTCTACGACCAGGATTTCGATCGCGACAGCAACGTCATAGAAGTGCTGGTGGGCCGTCTGCGCCGCAAGCTCGATCCCGACCAGAGTCTCAACCCCATAGAAACGCGCCGCGGCCAGGGCTATCGCTTCGCGTTGGCCCGCGAGGCCTGATGCGTTCCCTTCAGTCCCGCCTGGTCCTGGCGGCCAGCCTTGCCCTTGCGGCGTTTCTGGGTCTGGGTGGATTCGCCCTCGACCGCTCCTTTCGCGACAGTGCGCAGACCGCCGTGCATCGGCGTCTGCAAGCCGATATCTACGCCCTGCTGGCGGCCGCCGATGTGAACGCGGCGGGCGTGCTGCACATGCCGCCGCGCCTGTTCGACGAACGCCTGCAGCGGCCCGGCTCCGGTCTGTACGGCCAGGTGGTCGACGCCGGCGGCCGGTCCCTGTGGCGGTCCGGGTCGGAGTTGGGCAAGCCGTTGCCCGCGCCGGCGCCGCTCCCGCCGGGGACCTGGCGGTTTCGGCGGGTCGATGCCGCCGGGGGGCAGTTGTTCCAGCTCAGTTTCGGGGTGGCATGGGACACCGACAGGGGCGGCACCCGGCGCTACACCTTCAGCGTGTCGGAAGACCTTGCCGGCTTCGACGCGGAGGTGGAGCGTTTCCGGCGCAGCCTGCTGGTGTGGCTGGGGGCGGCGGCGGTCGTACTGTTGCTGCTGCAGGGCACCATCCTGCGCTGGAGCCTGACGCCGTTACGCCGTGCGGTACGGGACCTGAACGCCATACAGTCCGGTGCCCAGGCCCGTCTCGAGGGAACCTATCCCCGGGAGCTGCAGGGATTGACCGACAACCTGAATGCGTTGCTGGAGAGCGAGCGCCGGCAGCTCGGACGCTATCGCGACGGGCTCGCCGACCTGGCCCATTCCCTGAAGACGCCGCTGGCGGTGCTGCGCGGGGCACTGCAGGGCGGGAACGACGACGAGCTGCGTGCGGCTGTGAGTGACCAGACCGAGCGGATGAATCTGATCGTGGATTACCAGCTCCAGCGGGCGGCCACCTCCGGGCGAACGGCGTTGATGGCCCCGGTGGCGGTCGAACCGGTGGTGCGGCGCGTCCTCGACAGCCTTGCCAAGGTGTACCGGGACAAGGGTGTGCGCAGCGAACGGAGTGTGCCCGCGGACGCGTGCTTCCACGGAGACGAAGGGGACCTGATGGAGTTGCTGGGCAACCTGATCGACAACGCCTACAAATGGTGCGGCAGCGTGGTGCGGGTCAGCCTGGAGGCGGGACCGGCGCGTGAACTGGTGCTGACCGTGGAGGACGATGGTCCGGGCGTACCCGCCGACAAGGCCCGGCTTGTGCTGAACCGGGGCGAACGCGCCGACCCGGGAGTCAGCGGCCATGGGATCGGTCTGGCGGTCGTGCAGGATATCGCCCGCGCCTACCACGGTGGCATCGACATCGATGCGAGCCCCCTGGGCGGAGCCTGCATACGGGTGCGACTGCAGGCGGGTTGATCGGCCACCCTTCCCCGATTCCGGCAGTCGATGTGAGCCGTTTCCGGCCGGCCGTCCGACAGCCGCCGGCCTCCTCCCGCAACCACCCGTGTGCCTATGGGAAAAGTCCTGCACGGGCAATCCCGGTATAGCGTCTGTGTGGTTCCGCAGTCGGGGTTCGCGATACCGACTCGACCGGCGGGTGGAGTACGGCTGTAGGCCACCGCCTACGTGAACTGTCGGGCTCCGCCCAATTGTGGTTCGCACTCCGGGGCATTAGCCTGGATTCAACCGGCATGGATGCCGGCATTGTTGGCGTATCAGGGACGATATCCGTGGCACACACTGTTCAAGAGACTCCCGCTGTCGACAGCGGGCTTTCCAGTCTTGTGCTGGTGGCCCGGTTCCTGGGGTTGCCGGCCGATCCGGGTCAGCTCCGTCACCGCTTCGCACGTTCCGGTGCCACTCTGTCCAGCGCGGATCTGGTCCGGGCCGGTCGTTTTCTGGGGCTGAAGGCCCGCCGTGTGGCGAGCAACATCCGGCGTCTGCCCCGCACCCCCTTGCCTGCCATCGCCCGGCACCGGGACGGACGCTATCTGGTTGTTGCGGGCGTTGCCGAAGACGCCGTCCTGGTGCATGACCCGAGCGCATCCGGACCCCGGTCGCTGCCCAAGGCGGCTTTCGACTCGCAATGGACCGGCGAACT
>DATFML010000160.1:0-7846 GCA_035266965.1 Gammaproteobacteria bacterium | reverse complement strand
CCGGGGGTCTCGGTGCGCGTCACCGACGACGACGATCAAGCGGTGGCCGACGGCACCGTCGGCCAGCTGCAGGTCAAGGGCGACAACGTGTTCAGAGGCTACTGGCGGCTGCCGGACAAGACCGCCGAAGAGTTCTCGGCGGACGGCTGGTTCCGCACCGGCGACCAGGCCCGCCGGGACGCCAGCGGCTACCTGTCCATCGTCGGGCGCAGCAAGGACATGGTGATCACGGGCGGCTACAACGTCTATCCCAAGGAGGTGGAAAGCGTCATCGACGCCCTGGACGGCGTGCTGGAATCGGCGGTTATCGGGCTGCCCCACGCCGATTTCGGCGAAATGGTGACCGCCGTGGTGGTGCCCCAGGCCGGCGGCCCGCCCCTGGACGAGCAGCACATCATCCGCACGCTGAAGAGCCGCCTGGCCGGCTACAAGGTGCCCAAGCGGGTGTTCTTCACCGACGCCCTGCCCCGCAACACCATGGGCAAGGTGCAGAAGAACAGGCTCCGCGAGACCTATGCGGAACAGTGCTGACGGCTAACGGATCCAGAGGGTCTTGGCATTGACGAACTCCCGGATGCCCAGGCGCGACAGCTCCCGTCCATAGCCGGAGTGCTTGACGCCTCCGAACGGCAGACGGGGATCGCTCTTCACCAGGCCGTTGACGAAAGCGGCGCCGCAGGCCAGCCGGCGTGCCACCGCCTCGCCCCGCGCCGCATCCCGGGTCCACACGCTGCCCCCGAGACCGAAATCCGAATCGTTGGCGATACGCACGGCGTCCGCCTCGTCCCGGGCCCGGATGACGATGGCCACCGGCCCGAACAGCTCTTCATGGTAGGCCCGCATGCCCGGCTCCACCCGGTCCAGAATGGAGGCCTGATAGAAGGCACCCGGTCCGCTGCCGGGCGCACAACCGGTGACCGCCACCGCCCCGTGGGCGATGCTGTCCACCACCTGCTGGTGCAGGTCGTCGCGCAGGTCATGGCGGGCCAGAGGCGCCAGGGTGGTGTCCTCGTCCATGGGATCGCCCGCCCGCAGGGCCTCCACCCCGGCCTTGAAGCGCTCCAGGAAGGCGTCGGCGATGGCGTCCACCACGATGAAGCGCTTGGCGGCGATGCAGCTCTGGCCGCCGTTGAGAAACCGGGAGGCCACGGCGTTCTGCACGGTCAGCTCCAGGTCCGCGTCCTCCAGCACCACGAAGGCATCGGAACCCCCCAGCTCGAGCACGGATTTCTTGATGTGGGCGGCGGCGGTACCGGCCACCTGGCGGCCGGCCGGTTCGCTGCCGGTGAGAGTCACGGCCTGCACCCGGGGGTCCTCGATGACGGCGGCGACCCGCGAGGCGGGCAGCATCAGGGTACGGAACACCCCGGCCGGAAAGCCCGCTTCAGCGAACAGCTCCTCGATACTCATGGCCACCTGGGGCACGTTGGAAGCGTGCTTGAGCAGGCCGGTGTTGCCGGCCACCAGCGCCGGCGCGGCAAAGCGGAACACCTGCCAGTAGGGGAAGTTCCAGGGCATCACCGCCAGCACCGTGCCCAGGGGCTGGTAGGCCACCAGGCTGCGGGTGGCATCGGTGTCGATGACCTCGTCGGCCAGAAACGCCGGACCGTTGTCGGCGTAGTATTCGCAGACCCAGGCGCACTTGTCGATTTCACCCCGGGCCTCCCGGGCCAGCTTGCCCATCTCCAGGGTCATGAGCCGCGCGAGTTCGTCGCGCCGGCTGCGCAGCACACCCGCCACCCGCCGCATGAGATCGCAGCGTTCCTCCATGGGTCGCGCGGCCCAGCCGGGCGCCGCCCCGGCACTCTCGCTCATGGCCGCCTCCAGCTGGCGTTCATTCCACGGCTCCACTACTTTCAATGTGGTGCCGTCCAGCGGGTTGATTGACTTGAAGCTCATGGGCGTCCTCATTATCGTGGCAGCGGTTGGTCCTTAACTATAGCGAATTATGCGCTTACTCCCGCATGGCGTGTTGCTGGCTCTGGTGTTGATCGCCGCAACCGCGCCGGCGACGGGTGCGACCCTCGACCAGCAGCGTCAGAGCTTCCAGGATGCGCGCGCCGCCCTGCAGAGCGGTGATCTGAAACGCTTTCACCAGCTCGAACACACGCTGCGCCACTACGCGCTCTACCCCTATCTGCGCTACTACGCCCTGCGCCGCGACCTGCGACATGCCCGGCCGGCCGCCGTCAGCCACTTCCTCCACACCTACGAGCACACGCCACTGGCACCCAGGCTGCGCCGCGAATGGCTGGACGAGCTGGCCCGGCGCCGGGACTGGCACGAATTCATCCGCTTCTACCGGCCCGGTCAGCCGTCCCGGCTGCGCTGCGTCGAGCTGCAGGCGCGCCTGCACACCGGACACACCAAGGGCCTGATGAAAGACGCGTTGAAACTGTGGCTGGTGGGACACTCCCAGTCACGCCAGTGCGATCCGGTGTTCAAGGACCTGTATGCCAGCCCCTACATCAACACCCGGACCCTGTGGGAGCGCATCCGGCTGGCCATTCGCGAGGGTAACCTGACCCTGGCGCGCTATCTGGGGCGCCGGCTGGGGCCCCGGGACCGGCACTGGGTGGAGCTGTGGCTGAAGACCTACCGGCGTCCGGCCCGCATCATCCACTCCGGCGCCCTGCGTCCGGACCTGCCCATCACCCGGGACATCGTGCTGTACGGCATCGGCCGGCTGGCGCGGGCGGACGCCGCCGGGGCGCAGCAGGTATGGAGCACGGTTCGCCACCGCTACCGGTTCAGCGCCGGCCAGATCGCCCACACCGAGCGTACCCTGGCATTGCGCGCCGCCTACCAGGACCAGCCCCAGGCCCGCGCCTGGCTGGACGCGCTGCCCGCCCGGGCCGTCGACACCCGGGTGCGCAAATGGCGGGTGCGCACCGCCCTGGCCGCCCGGGACTGGAAAGCGGTGGTGCACTGGATCGACGACCTCGGGCCCGAACAGCGCCAGGACAGCACCTGGCGTTACTGGCACGCCCGCGCGCTGGGCAAGATCGGCCGCCACACCCGGGCCCGGCGGGAACTGGCCGACCTGGCCACCGAACGCAGCTACTACGGCTTTCTGGCCGCCGACCGGCTGGACTGGCACTACGCCATGAACGACAGCCCCATCCGCTACACCAGCAAGGAGCTGCGGCGCCTGCTGAAGAACCACCCGGCGTTGGTGCGGGCCCGGGAGCTGTACTACCTGAACATGGATCTGGATGCCCGCCGGGAATGGTACTTCGGCACCCATCGCCTGAATTCCCGCGATCAGGCGTTGGCCGCCGTGCTGGCCAACCAGTGGGGCTGGCACGACCGGGCCATCTGGAGCGCGGCCCAGTCCGGTAAGCTCGACGACCTGGCACTGCGCTTCCCGCTGCCCTACCGCAGACAGATCGTGGCCATCTCGCGCCACTACGGCCTGGATCCATCATGGGTGTTCGGGGTGGTGCGCCAGGAAAGTGCGTTCCGGGAAGACGCCCGCTCGCCGGCCGGCGCCCTGGGGCTGATGCAGCTGATGCCTTCCACCGGCCGCCATACGGCACGGCTGCTCAACCGTCCCCGACCGGACCGGCTGGCATTGCTGCAGGCCGAAGAGAACATCCGGCTGGGCGCGGGCTATCTGCAGCGCATGCTCAACCGCTTCAACGGCAACATGGTGCTGGCCACCGCCGCCTACAACGCCGGTCCCCAGCGGGTGCAGACCTGGCTGCCGGCGAAGGGCAGCGTGCCTGCGGACCTGTGGGTGGACCTGATACCGTTTCGGGAAACCCGCGGCTACGTACGCGGCGTGCTGGCTTTCACGGCGGTGTTCGACTGGCGGCTGCACGGCGCCGCCACCCATCTCAGCCATTACATGCCGGCCATCAAGGCGGCATCGCCCTAGGGAGCCTCTGCACAGGCCGCTGAAGCGGCGCTCACGGCGCTGCAAACACGCTCGGAATGCGGGGTCGCGTAGCGACAGACCCTTTGTAAACTGCGCTTGCTCGCCCCTTTGCGCCTTGTGATCATCCCCTTGATCGATCTGTCCAGAAGCGCCATCGGGCCTGCTATGCTGTGCACTGGCCACCCGGCGGTGGCGGTCGATATTGCCTGGAGTGCGGTAACACAATGAAAACCCAGACCCTCTGCATACTCGGCGGGACCGGCTTCGTGGGCCGGCACCTGATCAGCGAAGTGACCGAAGCCGGCTGGCGGGTGCGGGTTCCCACCCGCCGGCGGGCTCGCCATCGCGACCTGACAGTCAATCCCAGGGTGAGCCTGGTGGAAGCGGACGTCCACGACCCGGCCGCCCTGGCCGAGCAGTTGTCGGGCTGCGAGGCGGTGGTCAATCTGATCGGCATCCTGAACGAAGCCGGCCACGACGGCAGCGGCTTTCGCCGCGCCCATGTGGAGCTGGCCCGGAAGCTGGTGCAGGCGGCGCGGGAACAGGGCGTCACCCGGGTGCTGCACATGAGCGCCCTGAACGCCGATGCCCACAGCGAGCATGGCTACTATCTGAAGACCAAGGGCGAAGCCGAAGAGCTGATGCATGGCGCGGGCGGTGAAGGACTGCAGGTCACCAGCTTTCGCCCGTCGGTGATCTTCGGACCCGGCGACAGCTTCTTCAACCGCTTCGCGGCGCTGTTGCGCTGGTCCCCCGGCCTGTTGCCCCTGGCCTGCGCCGGGGCGCGCTTCGCGCCGGTGTACGTGGGCGATGTGGCGAAGGCCTTTGCCCGGGCCCTGAGGGACAAGGCCACCATGGGCGAGCGCTACGAGCTGTGCGGGCCGCATATCTACACGCTGCGCGAGCTGGTGGAGTACACGGCACGCACGGCGGGGCTGAAGCGGCACGTGCTGCCCCTGGGGGACGGGCTCTCCCACCTGCAGGCCCGCGTACTGGAATACGCGCCCGGCAAGCCGTTCTCCCTGGACAACTACTATTCGCTGCAGAAGGACAGCGTGTGCGGCGGCTCGGGATTGCAGGACCTGGGCATCGAACCCACGGCCCTGGAAGCGGTTGTGCCCCAGTACCTGGGCCGGCAGAACTCGCGGGCCCGTTACTCCGTCGCGCGGCGCCTGGCCGGACGGGACGCCGGCCGATCCTGACCGGCGTCGGCCAGGGCGGCGAGGCGCCGCTCCCGTTCCGGCGCAGGCAGCTTGCCGAGCCTGGCGACCGCCGCGTAGAAAGCCGGCAGGCTGCCGCCCTCGCGGGCCAGCAGGGCGCGAAACGCCGGCACGTCGTCCTCGTAGGTGACCACCGAACCGAGCTGGGCATTGTTCAGGGGCCCGTCGAACCAGCGGTCGTAACCGTCATAGCCGCCCCACGCGGCTTTCAGGGCCCGATAGCGACGGCGAAGGTCAGCCACAATGCGGCGCTTGCCGGCACGCATCCCGGCCTGGGACGTGCCGCTCTCATAGAGATGCTTCAGTTGCGCCTGGGCGGCGAGCACCAGAGCCAGGAATTGATGCCGGCGACGGCGGTAGGTCCGGTACGCGGCCCGCTGCGCCGGCGAACCCCGAGCCGCCAGCCAGCGCTGCACGCCGACCCGCTGCACCGTTACCGCAAAGGATTCGTTGAAGGTGGTGGCCCCCGGTACGTACACCCGCGCGTGGGCAAGCTCGTGGAAGACCAATCCCGCCAGTTCGAAGTCCGGCCAGTCCACCACCGTGCTGAGCAGCGGGTCGGAAAACCAGCCCAGGGTGGAGTAGGCGGGAATACCCGCCACGTACACATCCAGCCCCTGTTTGCGCAGCCGGGCGGCTTCGGCCAGCGCCGCATCATGGTGGAAGTAACCCCGGTAGCCGACGCAGCCGGCAATGGGAAAGCACCAGGTCTTCAGCTTCAGGGCAAAGCGCGGCGCGGCGAACACGTTCCAGACCACATAGGGTCGGCCGATGTCCGCGTAGGTGGTATAGCTGCCGTTGTCGGGCAAGTGCAGCCGGCGCACGGCGAACTCGCGGATGCGTTCAGCCTTGCGCAAGCGGACCCGCAGGGCGGTAGACGTGTCCGGGTCGGCAACCAGCGCACTGATGGACTGGCGTTTGGACAGCACCTGCAGCTCGCCGCCGATGGATTGGCCGTAGTAGGCCAGCTGGGCACAGCCGGCCGCCAGCGTACCCCACAGCGCCACCAGCACCCAGCCCAGTCGTCGGCCGATCATTGCCCGATCCGGTTTACCCATCCGTCGAGTGCCCGGGGTTGCCACCACACCGGCGCAATAGCGTCTCGCATGGCGAGACAGCGCGCGACTGCCGCCTGTGATGCACTTCGAGGGCGTGAAACGCCGGTGTCGTTGTTCCAGTCCGTCCGCTGCCGCCGCCATAATCCGCCGGATTCCTAGGAAGCCCCCCGAAGGGCCCGTTATACTGCCTACACTCATTTGACGCTCACCCGCACGCCCCCGGGAGGAACGGGCGGGTCTGCCAGTCCAACGGCCAAGACACCACCATGACCGCTGCGATGCAAATCTATCTGGTCGGCGGCGCCGTCCGCGACCGCCTGCTGGACCTGCCCGTCAAGGAGCGGGACTGGGTGGTGGTGGGCGCCACGGCCGAGCAGATGGAGGCCCTGGGCTACCGGCCGGTGGGCAAGGATTTTCCGGTGTTCCTGCATCCCGAGACCCACGAGGAGTATGCCCTGGCGCGCACCGAGCGCAAGACCGGACCGGGCTACAAGGGTTTCACGGTTCATGCCAGCCCGGAGGTCACCCTGGAGGAGGACCTGCAGCGCCGGGACCTGACCATCAACGCCATGGCCGAGGACGCCGCCGGCCGGCTGGTGGACCCCTTCCATGGACAGCGGGATCTGGATGCCCGCCTGCTGCGCCATGTGTCGCCGGCATTCGTGGAAGACCCGGTGCGCGTTCTGCGGGTGGCGCGCTTCGCCGCCCGCTACGCCCACCTGGGCTTTCGGGTGGCGGAAGAGACCAACGCCCTCATGGCCCGCATGGTGACCGACGGGGAAGTGGATCACCTGGTACCCGAGCGGGTCTGGCAGGAAACGGTGAAAGCCCTCGGGGAAAAGGACCCGGCCCGCTTCTTCGAGGTGCTGCGCGAGTGCGGGGCGCTGGCGCGCGTGTTTCCGGAGATCGAGCGGTTGTTCGGCGTGCCCCAGCCGCCCGTGCACCATCCGGAGGTGGACACCGGCGTACACACCCTGATGGTGGTGACCCAGGCGGCGCGGCTGACCCCGGATACCCGGGTGCGGTTCGCCGCCCTGGTGCACGATCTCGGCAAGGGCACCACGCCGGCGGATATCCTGCCACGGCATATCGGTCACGAGGAGCGCAGCGTGGAGCTGGTCCAGGGCCTGTGCAAGCGCCTGCGAATCCCCAACGACTACCGGGACCTGGCCCTGATCGTGGCGCGCTACCACGGCCGCTGCCATCGCGTTGCGGAGCTGCGTCCGGCAACGGTGCTGGAAACCCTGGAACGTCTGGACGCCTTCCGCCGCCCGGAACGTTTCGAGCAGTTCCTGCTGGCCTGCGAAGCGGACGCCCGCGGCCGGGCCGGACTGGAAGAGCGCCCCTATCCCCAGGCCGGGTGCCTGCGGGCGGCGCGGGCCGCGGCAGCCGCCGTGGATCCCGCCGATGTCATGGCCGAAGGCCTGTCCGGCGCTGCCATCGGCGAGGCTTTGAAGCGCCGGCGCCTGCAGGCAATTACCGAGGCACTGGCGGACTGGAAGGCGGCGGACTAGGAGGGAAGCAACAGCCACATCGGTTCGCAGGCTGGACCTACACCCCGGACGCACCGGCCCGGGCCAAACCACTTGCTGCGGTCACCAGGGCATCGTCGGAATCGGCGCTTCCCGCCCGCTTCGGCTACACCAAGAACCGGTGAAGCCGTACGCCGCCGGACGGTACCGTTCCGA
>DATFML010000159.1:0-4482 GCA_035266965.1 Gammaproteobacteria bacterium | reverse complement strand
TGCGGGAAAGCGAAGAGCACCCGTTCCTGGGCCGGGAAATCGCCCAGCCGCGGCATTTCTCGGAGAACTCGGCACAGGCCGTCGACAACGCCGTACGCCAGCTGTTGCTGGAGGCCGAGAAGCGGGCCACCGGCGTGTTGCGCAGCCACCAGCAAGCACTCGTGCGTCTGATCGACGAACTGGAACGGCACGAGACCCTGCAGCGCGAAGACATCGAAGCCTGCCTGGGGCCCCAACCGGCCAAGGCCGTGGCATCCTCCGCCTCGCGCACGCCGCCGGCGCTTACCCCTTGACGCACGCCATGGGCTCCAGGCGCGCCACTTTGCGTGCCAGCCCGCCCCGTTCGGCGGCGTCCACCACCTCGCCCACATCCTTGTAGGCCCCCGGCGCCTCCTCGGCCACACCGCGCATGCTGCGGCTGCGGATGAGAATGCCGCGGTGGGCGAGCTCGTCCACCACCGACCGCCCGCGCCACTGGCGGGTGGCCGCATGGCGGCTCATGGCCCGTCCGGCCCCGTGGCAGGCGGAGCTGAAGGAATGGGCCTCGCTGGTATCCGCACCGGCCAGCACGTAGGAGGCGGTCCCCATGGACCCGCCGATCAGCACCGGCTGGCCGGCCCCGCGCAGGGCCGGCGGAATGTCCGGGTGACCCGGCCCGAAGGCGCGTGTGGCGCCCTTGCGATGCACGAACAGGCGGCGGGGGCGGCCTTCCACCACATGCTCTTCCACCTTGCAGGTGTTGTGGGACACATCGTAGAGCAGCTCCAGCCGGGCCCTGGGCAGCACCCGGGCAAACGCCTCGCGGGTCAGATGGGTGATGATCTGGCGGTTGGCCAGGGCACAATTGATACCCGCCCGCATGGCGCCGAGATAGGCCTGCCCGATTGGAGAGTTGATGGGCGCGCAGGCCAGTTCCCGGTCGGGCAAGGCTATGCCGTACCGGGCCGCCGAAATGGCCATCTCCCGCAGAAACTCGGTACCGATCTGGTGGCCGAGTCCCCGGGAGCCGCAATGGATGCTCACCACCGCATCGCCTTGGTGGAGCCCGAAGGCGTCGGCCACTTCCGGCAGGAAGATCTCAGCCACCTGTTGCACTTCCAGGTAGTGGTTGCCGGAGCCCAGCGTGCCCATCTCGTCCTGCTGGCGTTTCTTGGCCTTGTCCGAGACCTGCTCCGGGTCGGCGCCCGCCATCTGGCCCAGCTCTTCGGTGCGCGCCAGATCGTCCAGGGTGCCGAAGCCCTGCTCCACCGCCCAGCGCGCGCCTCCGACCAGCATCTCGTCCATGTCTTTCGGCGTCAGATGCACATGTCCGGTGCTGCCCACGCCGGCGGGAATATGGTGGAACAGACCATCGGCCAGGGCATGTTTGACCCCCTCCACATCCTGCCGGGTCAGCCCCGTGTGCAGGGTGCGCACGCCGCAGGAGATGTCGAAGCCCACGCCGCCGGCCGACACCACCCCGCCTGCGTCCGGGTCGAAGGCGGCCACGCCGCCGATGGGGAAACCGTAACCCCAGTGGGCGTCGGGCATGGCATAGGAAGCGCCCACGATGCCCGGCAGGGTGGCCACATTGACCGCCTGTTCGAAAACCTTGGCGTCCATGGCCTGCACCAGCCGCTCGCTGGCATAGATGACGGCCGGCACCCGCATGGCCCCGGTGGCCGGTATTTCCCACTCATACTCGGCCCTTCGGTGCAGACCCGTGATGTCCATCGTGTTTACCTCCACGGCCCCTCAGACGTCCACCACGCACTGGGCCAGCCACAGGCCGTCAGCCCGCCGCCCCACCTGCAGCGCCGTGTACGTCGCCCCTTTGACCTCCACGGCAGGCTCGTGACGGGCAACATCCAGGGGCTCGCCCCACGCCGTGCCGTGCAGAGCGCCGTTGCGGATATCCACGGCGAAGCGGGCGAACACCATATGGCGGGTCGCCATTTCATAGACCAGCGCGTTGAGCCAGTCCACCAGCAACAGCTCATGGTCGGGCGCCTCGCAGTCGATTTCCACGGCCTGCTCCGCCCGGGCCCGCGCGGGGTCGGTCAGCACGGCGGTCAAGGCGATGGCCGCCTGCTCGAAGGCACCACCCTCGGTGCCGGCAAAGCCGCGCACACCGATGTCGGCGCCATGCTGGAAGTGCTCCCACCGACGGGCGTTGTCCGGCCCTGCGCCCCCGGCACCGCGCTCGCCGTCGGCGCCCGCCCGAACGTCCGAGGCCATCAATCCAGCAGGAACGAAATATTGGCGTTGATGCGGTAACGGGTGATCTTTCCGTTCTCCACCTTGGCTTCGAAGTTCTTGATGTAGATGGACTTGATATTGTGTATGGTCGCGCTGGCGCGGGCCACCGCCTGGGCGGCCGCGTCTTCCCAACTCTGGTCCGATTCAGCCAGTATCTCGATCACCTTCACCAGATCGGTCATGTTCCCAACCTCCTTGCCGGCCTGTGCACAGGCTCACAGCTTGGCGTGCGTGCCCCCTGCGTGCGACCGTTCGTAGGCCGCCTGGCAGTCGTGACAGCGGCGCGCGGTGACCTGGGCGGCCAACCGGTCCCTGTCGATCTCCGTTCCGCAATCGATGCAGATGCCATAACCCCCGGTGGCGATGCGCTCCAGGGCGTCTTCCACGTCGCGCAGCTCGTTCACGTCCTGGTCGATGCCCGCCAGATCCAGGTCGGAAAGCAGATCCGCCACGGACTCGTCGCCGGGGTCGTGCACCTGATTGGCGAGATCCACGTAGCGCTCGCTGTCCGCCTGCAGCAACTCGCCACGGATTTCCTGGCGCAGCTCGGCGTGGCGGCGGCGCAGTCGGTTGCGGTATTCACTGAGTTCTTCGCGGTTCAGGGGTGGCGACATAAGTGTGACTCCTTTGGGCTGCGAACCGAACGGTCCGTTTCGCAGAAACGCCCCGCTCCTATATGTCTTAGACCGGCGCCGGCCTTTGTGCCATGACACAGATCATCAATGCCACTGCGGGCAGGTGCCGGACATTGCGGGTACGCCTTTGATCGACGTCAATGTCCTGCCTGCGGGCTCTGCTATTCTTTAAATCCACCACAATGGCCTATGGGTCGGTCGATCCGTAGGGACCGAACGATCGGAGGAAACGACATGGAACGCCGGTGGAGTCAGCGGGTACCGTTCGAAGCCGATGTCACCATCTACCTGCAGGGCGTCCCTGTGCTGTCATGCAAGAGTCGCAACATCGGTCCGGAAGGACTGTTGATCGATACCGAAGCGGATTCGCTGCCTGTCCAACGGGCTGTCGAAGTGGAGATCCGACTGGATGAGCCCGGCCACAAGCAACGCCTGCGCATTCCTGCCTACGTGACCCGCACCAAGACCGGTGTGGCGATGATGTTTACCGGGACCGATCCAAACACGCCCCGGGTGATCAAGGACTTGATGCGCCACTCCCGCGAAGCGTTGACGGAGTAGCGCCGGGACGGCCGGACGGCGGATCGAGGAACGCGCCATGGGAAACAAGGATGACGCAACGCCTCGCGGGCGGACGCGGTTGGTGGGCTCGGCAGCGCCCGGGCGCAGCGGACGGATTCGTCCGTGGGTCGTCGCCGTGGCGTTGACGGCCGGTGTGTGCGGGTCCGCCTACGGGCAGGCGCCCGATCTGCAAAGGGGCCAGGCCTTGTACGAAAACCACTGCCAGGCCTGCCACGAAACCTGGGTCCACCAGCGCCTGCGCCACGTGCATTCCCTGCAGGCATTGGAGCAGCGCGTGCGCTCATGGCAGATCCACGCCGGCCTGGCGTGGACGGCCGAAGACATCGCGGATGTCACCGCCTATCTGAACAAGACGTTCTACCACCTGCCGCCGCCGGCGCCGGATCGGCGCTGACGGCGGCGTCGTTACACGCACGCATTTCCCTGCACCGCCCCTCTCAATCCGGCCACTTCCAGTCGCGTATCTCAGGCATGTCCTGCCCGTAGGTGGTGATGTACTGCTTGTGGTCGATCAGCTTGTCGCGAATGGTCTGGCGGGCGTACGCTGCCATGTAGCCGAGCTTGGGGACCCGCTCGATGGCGTCCAACACCAGGTCGAAGCGGTCCAGATCGTTGCGCACCACCATGTCGAACGGCGTGGTGGTGGTCCCCTCCTCCTTGTAGCCGCGCACATGCAGGTTCTTGTGGTTGGTGCGCCGGTAGGTCAGCCGGTGGATCAGCCACGGATAGCCGTGATAGGCGAAGATGATCGGCCTGTCGGTCGTGAACAGCGAGTCGAAGTCGCGATCGGGCAGGCCGTGTGGATGCTCGCTCTCGGGCTGCAGGCGCATCAGGTCGACGACGTTGACGACGCGCACCCTCAGCTCGGGCAGCCGCTGCCGCAGGATCGAGGCGGCCGCGAGCGTCTCGAGCGTGGGCACGTCCCCTGCGCAGGCGAGCACGAGGTCCGGCTCGGCCCCTTCGTCGTTGCTCGCCCACTCCCAGATGCCGATGCCCTTCGTGCAGTGGGCGACCGCCTCCTCGATCG
>DATFML010000158.1:0-3026 GCA_035266965.1 Gammaproteobacteria bacterium | reverse complement strand
GCTTCCGCCATGGGTAGTATCAGGCTGGCATGCCCCCGGGGCGCGAGCTCATAGCGTTCCCGGACGGCCCCGTCCAGATACAGAGCGGCCGAGCAGGCCTCGGTGGCGGTTTCCAGCGCGATCAGTTTCATCCGGCCTCCCCGTGGCCATCGTCCGGTCCGTCGCGCCCCGCCGCTGCACCCGGCTCGGCCGCGAAGAAGGCTTCCACTTGCTCCAACGCCCGGGTCCGGGACATGGGCGGCAAGCTGGCGAGAAAGATACGCCCGTAAGGTTTGCCCAGCAGGCGTGGGTCGCAGAGCATCAACACTCCGCGGTCATTCACGTCGCGAATCAGCCGCCCGATGCCCTGCTTCAACGTGAGCACCGCATTGGGCAGCTGGTAATCCCTGAAGGGATTGCCGCCGCTCTGGCGCAGCGCCTCGATGCGCGCCTGCAACACCGGCTCACCCGGCGAGGCAAAGGGCAGTTTATCGATGATCACGCAGGACAGGGCCGAACCCCGCACATCGACGCCTTCCCAGAAACTGCTGGTCCCCAGCAGCACGGCGTTGCCCAGCTCACGGAACCGCTCCAGCAGCTCCGAGCGCGGCGCGCTGCCCTGCACCAACAGCGGGTACTCAAGCCTGCCGTCCAGCAGCTCCGCGGCCTCGCGCAAGGCCCGGTGGCTGGTGAACAGCATGAACGCCCTTCCGCGACTGGCCCGCAGCACCGCAACACTGCGTTCGACCACGGCGCCGGTGTAACCCGGGCCGTTGGGTTCGGGCAGGCCCGGCGGCACGTAAAGCAGCGCATTGCGCCGGTAGTCGAACGGGCTTTCCAGTTGCAGGGTGTGGGGCTCATCCAGACCCAGGCGCCCGGCGAAATGCTCGAAGCGCTGGCCCACGGCCAGGGTGGCCGACGTGAAGATCCAGGCGCTGGGCAGGGCACTGATGCGCTCACGCATCACCGGCGCCACGTCCAGCGGCGTGAGATGGATCGAGAAGGCGCGGGTATGGGTCTCGACCCAGTGCACATGGTCCGGCGGCGGCGCCTCGGTGGTCAGGTGCAGACGTTCGGCCAGAGCCTGGGCACGGCGCCAGCAGTTCTCCAGCCCCCGCCCGCGGGGTGCGCCCTGTTCCAGGTAACCCGCGAGCTCGGTGAGGGCGACCCGGGTCTCTTCCAGCGCGCCGCTGACCGCCTGGTTGTCGGCCACCGTCTGCCAGGGGCCCCGGCGCACTTCGGCGCCGAAGGCCAGGCGCGCATCCAGCACCGCCTTTTCCAGCCGGCGGGCCGCATCCGGCAGGCCCTGGATATCGCCGGCTTCGCGCTGGTGCTCAAGCTGGGCATCGCGGGCCAGCCCCAGCAGCTGGCGGCTGCTCAAGGTCAGTCCGAAGAAATTCGAAGCCACTTCTTCGAGCTGATGGGCCTCGTCCAGAATGAAGGCGTTGGCGCCCGGCAGCAGCTCGCCATAGCCTTCCTCTTTCAGTGCCATGTCGGCGAACAGCAGGTGGTGATTGATGACCACCAGATCGGCTTCCTGGGCGCCCCGACGTGCCTTCATCACGAAACAGTCGCCCACCCGCGGACATTCCTGCCCCAGGCAGTTGTCGGGGGTTGAAGTGACCCGCGGCCACAGGGGCGAGTCCTCCGGAATACCTGGCAACTCCGCAATATCGCCGGCCCGGGTGATACCGGCCCACGCCTGGATGCGGTGCAGGTCAGCCGCCTGGCGACGTCCGTCCGGTCCGGCCAGGTCCATGCGGTGCAGGCACAGATAATTGCTGCGGCCTTTCAGCAGTGCGACCCGCGCCGAAACGCCGAGCGCGTCCCGCACCGTCGGGAGATCGCGATGAAAGAGCTGATCCTGCAGGTGACGGGTGCCGGTGGAAATGATGACCTTCTGCCCGCACAACAGAGCGGGCACCAGATAGGCAAAGCTCTTGCCGGTACCGGTGCCCGCCTCGACCACCAGTTGCCCGTGCTCGTCGATGGCCCGGGCGACCGCCTCGGCCATGGCCTGTTGCTGGACTCTGGGGGCGAACCCCTCCACCAGCCGGGCCAGAGCGCCATCGGCACCCAACAAATCGGCAACGGAATTCATGGCAATGGGGCACCGCCGGTGGCGGCGTCAGGGTCCCGCCCGGTTGTCCCAGACTTCGTCGTCAATGAGGCCTTCTTCGCGGGTCCACACCAGGCGCGCAATACGCTTGAACTTGGCCACCGACAGGGCGCCCCGCTTGGCCCGACGGCTGCCGGCGCTCTCCTCCACCGCAGCGAGCACGTCAGCGCGATCGGCTTCGTAGAGCTCGAAGGGTTCGAATTCCTCGTCCATGAGCACCAGCACCACGCTGTCCCAGGGCTGTTCGGTCTTGAGCTGACCGACCCGTTGCCCCGATTTGGCTTCGTCGAATATGGCACGGCCTTTGATCTGTATACGTTTGCCTTCCCGTGGTCCCCGTCCGAGCGCGTCGTAACCCTGGGAGCGGTCGTTCGCCAGTTCCAGATCCAGCAACCGGGCCGCGTCGTAATCGGCAATCTCACTGCTGACCCCGGCCAGTGACTTGCCCGTCGCGCGCCGGTAATCCGCGGCCAGACGACGCGCCTCCGCGATGAGCTTGTCCACCGAGTAGACGGTCACAGCCCCTGCCTCCCCCAGCCGTGTCAGCCCTCGCTAGAAACCGCTCCGACGGACATCGGCAAACCTCGGCCACGCCCTGACGGACCTCTCGCGGGCAACCCGTTCAGCGTGTACCTGTTTGATCTCCCGGCAATGATACACGAATCGCCTCGAGTTGGAGGTCAACGTCCCTGCAGGGCGTTCACCCGTGCCTGCGCCCGGCGGGCCCCGGCGGCGTCGCCGGCCTGCTGACGCGCCCCCGCAATCAGCCGCCAGTTGGCAATCTGCAGGGCGAGGTCGTTGCCGGCCAGACTGTTGGACTTGGCGGCGAGGGCCTGGGCCTGGGGCAGATTGCCTTCGGCCAGCCGTACGGCGGCAAGGCGGTGCCAAAGGCGCGCGTTGCGCGGCTCGATCCGCAGGGCCCGCTCCA
>DATFML010000157.1:0-8860 GCA_035266965.1 Gammaproteobacteria bacterium | reverse complement strand
CACCACCGTGGGCATGACGGCGTTCTTGCCGGCCAGGGCCAGCTCGACAGCCGCCTTGCCGGTGGCGTAGGCCTGGTCAACGTCGGTCTTGGAGGCGATATGACGGGCCGCGCGCTGCAGGTAGTCGGCCACCGCCCAGTGGTACTTGTAGCCCAGCTTGCTCTTGATGAGGTTGGCGATCACCGGCGCCACGCCGCCCAACTGGGCATGGCCGAAGGCGTCCACCAGCCCCTGATCGGCCAGGAACTTGCCGGAGCGGTCACGCACGCCCTCGGAGACCACCACGGACACGTAGCCGTGCGTCTGGACCTTCTGCTTGACCGCCGCCAGGAACTTGGTCTGGCTGAAGGTGACCTCGGGAAACAGGATGATGATGGGCAGATCGGTGTCCTCATCGGCCGCCATGCCGCCGGCGGCGGCGATCCAGCCGGCGTGGCGCCCCATCACCTCCAGCACGAACACCTTGGTGGAGGTCTTGGCCATGGAGGCCACGTCGAAGCTGGCCTCCCGGGTGGAGATGGCGATGTACTTGGCCACGGAGCCGAAGCCCGGACAGTTGTCGGTGATGGGCAGATCGTTGTCCACGGTCTTGGGCACGTGGATGGCCTGGATGGGATAGCCCAGGGTCTTGGACAGCTGGGAAACCTTCAGACAGGTGTCGGCGGAGTCGCCGCCACCGTTGTAGAAGAAGTAGCCGATGTTGTGGGCCTCGAAGACTTCCATCAGACGCTCGTACTCGGCGCGGTTCTCCTCCAGGCCCTTGAGCTTGTAGCGGCAGGACCCGAAGGCGCCCGACGGGGTGTGGCGCAGCGCGGCGATGGCCCGGGCCGATTCCTTGCTGGTGTCGATCAGGTCCTCGGTGAGCGCGCCGATGATGCCGTTGCGCCCGGCGTAGACCTTGCCGATGCGATCCTTGTGTTTGCGGGCGGTCTCGATGACGCCGCAGGCCGAGGCGTTGATTACTGCGGTGACGCCGCCCGACTGGGCGTAAAAGGCATTCTTCTTCGTCGCCGTCTTTTTGGCCATCAGTTGCTTCCCCTTGTCAGTTGCGATTGCAGATTGGTGAAATCCTCAAGGCGCCGGGCGCTCGTCGTTATGTGAGAATTACGCGTGGTAGACAGCGCGGGCGGTACTCGGTTCAGGCGCGGTCCGGGCGTTCCTCGCTCTCTTTGCGCTCGTGATCGGCCTGCATCTGCAGCAGGGTCACGGCGCATTCGGCCACATTGTCGAACTCGTCCACACCGGTCCCGAACATCTGATAGAGCCGGTAAAAGAACTGGGCCCGGTAGCGGTGATCGTCGGTCTTGCAGATCACGAAGTGGCAGTTGTCGTGGGTCCAGTAGACCGTGGGGCAACTGCTGAGCTCGGCGGAGTGCGGGTCCAGGCGCAGCTCGCTTTCGGCCAGCTGGATTTCCTTGGGCTCGCCGTAGCGTTCACGCAGCGTGGTCTCGATGGCCCACAGCTCGTTGTCAGTGAAGTCGGGAATTGTACCGTGCATGGGTCCTGCTTTGGGCTGCGACGCCGCGCCGGGGCGTCCTGGGCCGCCTGTGCGGCAAATAGCGCAAAGGATAGCCTAAAACCCGATTTTTTTCATACGGTTCGTTGACTTACCCCAGGCGGTGAGAGTAGCTTAATCGCACACCGTGTGCGGGGCCATGCAAAAAATTGTATGAGGTCATGTAAAAAACTTAAGGTGCTGAGGGGATTGAATAATTCCAAGAACCAGGGGAGCCGAATTTCGCCATGAGAATCGTATTGTTGGGAGCGCCCGGATCCGGAAAGGGCACGCAGAGCAAGCTGTTGGTAGAGCACTACCAGATTCCTCAGATCTCCACCGGCGACCTGTTGCGGGCGGCTGTGGCCGCCGGCACTTCCCTGGGGCAGGCCGCCAAGGCGGTCATGGAAGCCGGGCAGCTGGTGTCCGACGACATCGTGCTGGGCATGATCCGCGAACGCCTTGCCGAACCCGATGCCCGGAAGGGCTTCATCCTGGACGGCTTTCCGCGCAACATCCCGCAGGCCGAGGGCCTGGACCGCATGCTCAATGAGCTGGGCCAGCCGCTGGGGCTTGCGTTGCTGATCGACGTGGATTTCGACGTGCTCATGCAGCGCCTGACCGGTCGGCGGACCTGTGAGTCCTGCGGTCAGATGTACAACGTCTACACGTCCCCGCCCAAGCTCGACGGCCGCTGCGACCGCTGCGGTGGCAACCTGCGTCATCGGGCCGACGACAACGAAGAGACCATCAGCAACCGACTGCGGGTCTACGAGAGCCAGACCGCGCCCCTGGTGGACTACTACCGCCGACAGGGCAAGCTGCGTACCGTGCAGGGCGTGGGCGAGATCGAGGATATTTTCAGTGCCGTGCGCAAGGTGGTCGACGATGCCGCCTCGGCGGCGGCGCAAGCGCCGGCGCCGACTCCGGCAGCCCCGGAGCCTGCCCCGAAGCCCAAACCCGCACCCGCTGCCCGCAAGCCGTCACCTGCTGCGGCACCGGGGCAACAGCCCGGGTCCGGCCGGCTGATGACGTCCGCTTCCGCCCGCGCCGGCGGTGCCAAGAAGACGGCCACCAGCGCCGGAACCGCATCGACAAAGCGGACCGCAACCGGCGCCGGCAGCAAACCGAGGTCGGAAACGTCATCCACGGCCGCCAAATCGGCAGTGAAGAAGAAGGCGGCCGCCAAGAAAGCGCCCGCCAAGAAGAAAGCGGCAGCGAAGAAGTCCACGACCAAGAAGACGACGGCCGGGAGGAAGACTGCCACCGCCAAGAAAGCCACTACCGCCAAGAAGGCCGCCATCAAGAAGTCGGCAGCCAGGAAGAAGGCGGCGGTCAAGAAGAAGGTGACGACCAGGAAGAAGGCAACCGCCAAGAAGGCGCCCACCAGGAAGAAGATGGCGCTCAAGAAGGAGGGGCCCGCCAAGAAGAAGCCGGCGGCCAGGAAGAAGGCGGCGGTCAAGAAGGCGGCGGTGAAGAAGGCGAATGTCCGCAGGCAGGCCGTCGGCAAGAAGAAGGCAGCCGTCAAGAAAAAGGCCGCCGTGAAGAAATCGCCGGCCAAAAAGAAGGCACCGGTCAAGAAGAAGGTGACCGCCAGGAAGAAATCGGCTGTGAAGAAGGGGCCCGCCAGGAAGAAAGCGCCGGCCAGGAAAAAGGTCGCCGCCAAGAAGAAGGCGCCCGCCGGCAAACGGCCGGCTCCCAGGAAACGGCCAACTGCCAAGAAGAAGGCAGTCACCCGGAAAAAGGCGCCTGCGCGCAAGAAGTCGGCGGCGAAGAAGCGCCGTCGTTGAGCGGGGCGGTCGACCCAGGGACAGGCGCGGAGCCGCCGGCCGGCCGACAGGCCCGGTCGGCGGGCGCCTGATTTCGGCCCCCGTGGGCCCCGGGTTCCGTCTGTTGCGACGGTGGCGAAAACGAGCACGAGCCTCGCTTCGGCCGGTCAGTCCTCCAGGCTCCGTTGCGGCCGCTTTTCCAGCCAGCGGTCCACGCCGCCCCAGAACCGTTCCGCAAACCGCAGGTACCAGGGGCGTCGCCGCCACTCGCCGTAGGTGATCTCCCGGGCCTGCTCGAAGTCCGCTTCGATCATGGCCTGCACCTGGTCTGTAAAGGCCCGGTCGGCCACTTCCTGGTTGCCTTCCAGATTCCAGCGCAGGTTCCAGCGGTCGCCGTTGCTCGAGCCGATCGACGCCCAGTGGTCGCACAACAGCGCCTTGCTGTGCAGAAAGCTCGGCTGGTATTCGAAGATCCGCACGCCATGGCTCAGCAGGCGGGTGTAGAAGCGCCGACCGGCGTGGCGCACCGCGGGGTGGTCCGTATGTGTGCCGGGCAGCAGCAGACGCACGTCCACGCCGGCTTCGGCCGCTCGCCGAAGCGCCCGGCGCAGTTTGCGCGCCGGCACGAAATAGGCGGTGACCAGCCATATCCGCTCCCGGGCGGAGCGCATCCGGTTGAGGTAGGAACGCTTGATCTCCGTGTAGGGCCAGCCCGTTGTGAAGGTGACACGCCCGCGACCGGTGCCGATCGTTGCCGGTTGGTCGGGCGACGCTTCCAGCGGCGGAGCCCCTGCCCAGCGCCGCCAGTTGTCCGCGAACAGGGCGACCCAATCCGCGACGCACGGCCCGCTGATCTCCACCACGGTATCGTGCCAGTGGTGCGGCCCGGCGGTGCGGGGATCGAACATGTCGGTGATGCCCACGCCGCCCACGAAGGCCCGGGTACCGTCCACCGCCAGCAGCTTTCGATGATCCCGCAGCAGATTGCGGTACAGCTTCCGCCACTTCAGCGGATTGTAGAAGGCCAGCTGCACGCCGGCGGAGGTCAGGTGCTGCTGGTCCCGCCGGTTCAGCTTGCGGGCGCCGAAGCCGTCGAGCAGCACCTGTACCTGCACGCCCCGGTGCGCGGCCCGTACCAGCGCATTGACGAACCGGGTCGCCACCGCGCCGGATTGGAAAAGGTACATTTCCAGTATCGTGCTGTGCCGGGCGTGTTCGATGGCATCCAGCATGGCGGGAAAGAAGCGCCCGCCGTCATCCAGCAGACGGAAGCTGTTCCCCTCGCGCCACGGGAATCGGTAGGATTTCTTGCGTCGGGCCACCTGTTGTCTGCGCCGTCGGTGGGTGCAATCTCGTTGGTTTACCCCAGTGTACTGCGGGCCCGGAGGAGGTGCACACACCATGTCCGGTACCGCCGATGACCTTCATGGGCTCGTTGCGGGAAAAGGCGGGGTGCCGGCACAGCCGGCGGCGCCGGTCCCGGGCGACCAAGACGACGCGGCGGGGAGACGGGCGGGGCCGCCCCCTGTCGTCGCGGACAATGCCCGCAAACGGCCTCAGCGATGGGGCCGACGGTCGGGGTGACCGAGGGCGGAATCGGGCAGCTCGGCGCTGACCGCCGTGTCCGCCGGCTCGTCGGGGGCGTAGAGATAGGAACGGGTGATCGGTACGCTGGCGTGCTGCTTCGCCAGCTGGACCTGAAAGACCACCAGATCGCGCCAGCGGAACGCATTTTCGCAGCCGGCGAGGTAGAACTCCCACATGCGGCAGAAACGCTCGCCCAGACGTTCGGCGACGCGCGGCCGGGCCTTGCGGAAGCGGTTCTGCCAGGCGGCGAGCGTATAGGCGTAGTGCAGTCGCAGCACTTCCACGTCGGTGGTGATCAGGGTGTTGGATTCCAGAGCCTGGCTGATCTCCGACAGCGACGGGATGCTGCCGCCCGGGAAGATGTAACGGCGTATCCAGGGATTGGTCGTGCTGTTCTGTTGCTGACGGCCGATGGTGTGCACCACGGCGGTACCGTGTTCGGCGAGCAGCCTGCGTACCTGTTCGAAGTAGCGCCGGTACTGGGGCCTGCCCACATGCTCGAACATGCCCACGCTGACGATGCGGTCGTAGCTCCCTTCGTGCTGGCGGTAGTCCTGCAGCACGAAGCGCACTTTCCCTTCCAGACCCCGTTCCCGGGCCCGCTGCTGGGCAACCCGCAGCTGTTCCCTGGAGAGAGTGAGCCCGGTGACCTGCACACCGGCACGTTCGGCAAGGTACAGGGCAAGGCCTCCCCAGCCACAACCGATATCCAGCACACGGTGGCCCGGCTGGAGCTGCAGCTTGTGCAGGATATGACGGCACTTGGCCCGTTGCGCCTCTTCCAGACTGATGTCCGGTTCGGTGAAATAGGCGCATGAATACTGCATGTCCTGGTCGAGGAACTGCCGGAACAGCCACTCATCCAGGTCGTAGTGGTGGGCGACGTTGCGGTAGCTGCGGCGCACCGGGTTCCAGGTATACAGCAGTTGGAGCAGGCCGTCGGCGACCCGCCGCAGGCCGCCGGGGTCCGGTTGGGAGACGTTGCGCATCAGCAGTCCGATAAAGGCGGACAACTGCCCGTCGCTCACATCCCACTCGCCGTTCACGTAGGTTTCACCCAGATTCAGCTCGGGGTTGCGCACGATCCGCCCCAGAGTGCCGGCCTGGCGTATATGCCAGTCGATCAGGGGGCGATCGCTGCCCAGGGTATGGGTTTCCCCGTCGGGGAGGTGGAGGTTGACGCCGCCGTGGCGGATTCGGTCTTTCAAGGATTTGACATACATGGTCTCATACCTCGCGCCGAACGTACTTGTCTCCACCTGATACAAGAAGCTAGTTGCGGCCTATCCGGTGGTCAAGTTCAATACTGAGAGTCCGGTTTTTCCCTTTGATGAAAAGACGTTATGATGGGTCGGCTGATGAATCGTACCCAGAGGTCCCATCCGTGAGCGAAATCCAGGAACGATCGCAAGTGAAACAGGACAATCCGCTGCCGGCGCCGCCGTTCTGGGGCAGCCGCTGCATCGAGCAGGTCCCTTTGCGTGCCCTTGTACCTTATATAAACCGCACCACGCTCTATAAGTTCCAGTGGGGCTTCAAGGCCCAGGGTCGCAGCAAGGAGGAATACCGGCTGTGGGCGCGCGCGGAGGTCGATCCGATCTTCAATCGCCTGGTGCAGGAGAGCGAACGGGACGACATCGTGCGTCCCCAGGCTGTTTACGGGTACTTTCCCTGCCAGTCGGACGGCAACGATCTGATCGTCTATGAGGACGCCGAAGGCCTCCGGGAGCGCTGCCGGTTCACCTTTCCCCGTCAGCAGGGCAATCGCCATCTGTGCATTGCGGACTTCTTCCGCCCGGTGAGCTCCGGTGAGATGGACGTGGTCGCCTTCCAGGTGGTGACCGGCGGCCAGCATGCGTCGGATTTCACCCGCGAGTTGTTCTCGCAGGACAAGTACCAGGACTACCTTTACTGGCACGGCTTCACGGTGGAGGCCGCTGAAGGGCTGGCCGAATACGTGCACAAGCGCATTCGCGCCGAGCTCGGATTCGCGGGCGAGGATGCCCGTGCCATGGAAGAGATGATCAAACAGAAATACCGGGGGTCGCGCTATTCCTTCGGCTATCCGGCCTGTCCCAATCTCCATGACCAGGATAAGATTCTCGAACTGCTGGATGCGACACGCATCGGTGTGGTGCTGGGGGACGAAGACCAGCTTTGGCCTGAGGACTCCACTTCGGCTATCGTGGTCCACCATCCCCAGGCGAAGTATTTCGGGGTTTAGGCATGATGCCGGGTGGCTCGTCCGCCGTGGGCCACCCGAGGTAGGACGCCGGCAGTCCCGGTCGGGCCCGTTGGATTGATGGGCTGAGCGACCGTTGCGCCGCCGGCAGCGGCGAACTCCATGGTGTGAACAGATCCCGGGCCAAGATGATCGGTGACGATAGGCGGGTGACCGATTCGCGCTGGTGTGTGGCGGGCGCGGTCTGTTTGCCATGAAGCGCTTTTTCGGCATCTGGATCGACTTGTGCCTGCTGCGGGCGAATCCCCAGGACCTGCCTGCGTCCGGCTTTCTGCTGGGCCTCACCCTGCTGGCCTATCTGACCGTCAATGTCGCTCTGTCCCTGCTCAGCTGGGCACTGCCCCGGGCGCTGGCGGTCAGCCTCGCGGACCTGCTGGTGTTGTCGGCGTTTGCCTGGACGGCCCTGCAGTGGCGCCGCAAGCCGGCGCGCTTTCGCCAGACACTGACGGCATTGACCGGCACCGGCGCGGTGCTCGGGCTGCTGGCCCTGCCGATGGTGGCCGGGCTGATGGCCGCCCAGCGCGCCGGCAGCGGAGCGGGGGCGCTGGGACTGGTGTGGCTCGCCCTGGTGGTGTGGAGCGTGGTGGTGCTGGGGCATATCCTGCGCCATGCGCTGTCGGTGTCTTTCGGTTCCGGCATCGCCCTGGGCGTGCTGTACACTGTGCTTTCCTACGGGCTGGCCCAGGTCCTGTTCGGGGCGGTTACCTGATATGCATATCCACGTGCTGGGCGTGTGCGGCACTTTCATGGGTGGGTTGGCGCTGCTGGCCAGGGCGGCGGGCCATACCGTGAGCGGCTCCGACGCCAACGTCTATCCGCCCATGAGCACGCAGTTGGAAGCCGCCGGCATCCGCCTGCGGGAGGGTTACGACCCGTCCCATCTGGAGCCGGCCCCGGACTGCGTGGTGGTGGGCAACGTCATGTCGCGGGGCAATCCCGCGGTGGAGCATATGCTCAATGCGGGGCTGCCCTATACCTCCGGGCCCCAGTGGCTGGCCGAGCATGTGCTGGCCGGGCGCTGGGTGCTGGGGGTGGCGGGTACCCACGGCAAGACCACCACCGCCAGCATGCTGGCCTGGATCCTGGACCATGCCGGCCTGTCGCCGGGCTTCCTGATCGGCGGCGTGCCCGGCAACTTCGGCGTCTCCGCGCGCCTCGGACAGGCGCCGTTCTTCGTGGTGGAGGCCGACGAGTACGACACCGCCTTCTTCGACAAACGCTCCAAGTTCATTCATTACCGGCCGCGCACCCTGATACTCAACAACCTGGAATTCGACCACGCCGACATCTTTCCCGATCTGGCTGCCATCGAGCGCCAGTTCCACCACCTGGTGCGTACCGTGCCGGGCAATGGCCTGATCGTCTCCAACGCCACCGATACCGCCCTGGCCGACACCCTGGCCATGGGCTGCTGGACGCCGGTGGAGACGGCGTCGGCAGCCGGCGGCGACGGAGCCCACTGGAGCGCCCGCAAGCTGGCGGCGGACGGCAGCCGCTTCGAGGTCTGTTCGAAGGGTCGCTGCGAAGGCGTGGTGCACTGGGAGCAACTGGGCGACCACAACGTGCACAATGCGTTGACGGCCATCGCCGCAGCGCGTCACGCCGGCGTGCCGGTGGGTGAGTCGGTGGCGGCCCTGGCCGCTTTTTCGGGGGTGAAACGCCGCCTGGAACGGCGGGGCGAAGTGGACGGCGTGACGGTGTACGACGATTTCGCCCATCATCCGACGGCCATTGCCACCACCCTCCATGGCCTGCGGGACAATGCCG
>DATFML010000156.1:0-13305 GCA_035266965.1 Gammaproteobacteria bacterium | reverse complement strand
GTCGACGAGCTCATTCACAAACCGCACGGGATCATCCTCGTCACCGGGCCGACTGGCTCGGGTAAGACCACGACCCTCTACGCGGCACTGGAGCGCATCAACGACAATAGCCGCAACATCATGACGGTCGAGGACCCGATCGAGTACTACCTCGACGGCATCGGCCAGACGCAGGTCAATCCGAAGGTGCAGCTGGATTTCGCGCGTGGCCTGCGCGCCATACTGCGCCAGGATCCGGATGTGGTGATGGTGGGCGAGATCCGCGACCTGGAAACCGCCGAGATCGCCATCCAGGCGAGCCTGACCGGTCATCTGGTGCTGTCCACCCTGCACACCAACAGCGCGGTGGGCGCCGTCACCCGCCTGCGGGACATGGGGGTGGAGCCCTTCCTGCTTTCTTCCAGCCTGCTCGCCACCCTGGCGCAGCGGCTGGTGCGAATGCTGTGCGCCCATTGCAAGCAGGCCTATGAAGCCAGTGCGGCGGAGTGCGAAACCCTGGGAATACCGATGGATACCACCCCCACCCTGTACCGTGCCGTGGGCTGCCCCAAGTGCAACCAGCTGGGCTACCGCGGGCGCACCGGCATCTACGAGCTGGTGGAGATCGACGACCACCTGCGGGCCATGATCCATGACGGGGTCGGCGAATACGAAATGGAACATTACGCCCGCACGCGTTCGCCGGGCATCCGGGCCGATGGCGGGCGTCGGGTGCTGAACGGCGAGACCACGTTGGAAGAGGTGCTGCGGGTGACCCGCGAAGGCTGAGCGGTATTGCGACGCATGGGCCTGAGCTTGCGCAGCGCTGAACGGATCTGAGCTATGGGTGCCTTCGAATTCAACGCCCTCGATGACGGCGGACGGGAACGCTCCGGTGTTCTGGAGGGCGATACCGCCCGTCAGGTCCGCCAGCAGTTGCGCGAGCGGGGCTGGCTGCCGCTCAGCGTCCAGGAGGTGGCCCAGAAGGAGGCGCGGGCCGGACGCCAGCCCCGCTGGCTGCAGCGCGGCGTCACCGCCACGGAGCTGGCGCTCATCACCCGCCAGCTTGCCACCCTGGTGCGCTCCGGGCTGCCGGTGGAAGAGGCCCTGCGGGCGGTGTCGGAGCAGACCGATCGCCCGCGGCTCAAAAGCATGATGATGGCGGTGCGTTCGCGGGTGGTGGAGGGCCACACCCTGGCGGACGGCCTGGGGGACTTCCCCCACGTCTTTCCCGAATTGTTTCGCGCCACCGTGGCGGCCGGCGAGCAGTCGGGCCACCTGGACGTGGTGCTGGAACGGCTCGGCGACTACACCGAGAACCGCCAGCAGATGCGCCAGAAGATTCAGCTGGCCTTGTTCTATCCGCTGCTGCTGACCAGCGTCGCCATCCTGGTGGTCACCGGCCTGCTCACCTACGTGGTGCCCCAGGTCGTGCAGGTGTTCACCAACATCCATCAGGAGCTGCCGGTGCTCACCCGGGGGTTGATCGCCTTCAGCGATTTTCTGCGCGCCTGGGGAATCCTGCTGCTGATCCTGCTGGTCGCGGCGACAACCGGCGTCATGCGCCTGCTCAAACGGCCCGGCGCGCGTAAACGTTTTCACCTCATGCTGTTGTCGGTGCCCCTGGTCTCCAAGCTGGTCCGGGGCCTGAACACCACGCGCTTCGCCCGCACCTTCAGCATCCTGACCGCCAGCGGCGTGCCGGTGCTGGAGGCACTGCGCATTTCCGCCCAGGTGATGGGCAACATGCCCATGCGCGAGGCGGTGGAAGAGGCGACCGGACGGGTCCGGGAAGGTACGACCCTTTATTCGGCGCTGTCCAAGAGCGGCTATTTCCCGCCCATGACCGTGCACCTCATCGCCAGCGGCGAAGCCAGCGGCCGCCTGGAGGAGATGCTGGAGCGCGCCGCCGACCACCAGGATCGGGAGATGGAAACCCTGATCGCCGCCATCCTGGGGCTGTTCGAGCCGCTGCTGATCCTGGTGATGGGCGGGGTGGTACTGATCATCGTGCTTGCCATCCTGCTTCCCATCTTCGACCTCAACCAGCTCGTGCACTGATTTGTCCCGCCGTGCCCCGTTGTGCGACAGCCGCTGTGTCAGGTGCGCGTATGGCTGGAATATTTCCTTCCGGCAGCCCGTCCTTAATGCTATTGAGGAGGACGACCTGCCATGAACTTCCTCTGTCGATGGTGCAAGTCCTGGCTGCTGCGCCAGCGCGGCGCCCGTATGACGCCGCAGCTGTACCGGGTCGCCTATGCCTGGTGTCATGAGCAGGACACGGCGGCCCATATCGTGCGCAACGCCCTCGCGACGGCATTGGCCGACGCGGCTCTGTTGCGTGCGCCGCACCTGCTCAAGCAGCAGGTGCTCTTTCATATGGTGCGTGACCACAGGCACCGACAGGCGGCTCGGCAAGGCGCGACCATACCGGTTCCGGACCGGTTCCCGCCGTCCGCCGGCGGCATCGCCGGTCGCGTGCGCCAGGCGCTGCTGGAACTTTCCGAAGAGCAGCGCAAGATCGTCACCCTGGTGGATTTGGGGGGCTGCTCCTACCGGGAAGTGGCGGCCATCCTGGATCTGCCGGTCCGTTCGGTGGTTCGCAGCTTATGTGAAATTCGTACACGGATGAAAGAACGTCTCCTGAACAGGCGCGCCCTGCGACCTGCACAGGTTGTGAGCCTGGAGGGCTTGCGATGAGTCACCGCTCCAACGATTGCTACGAACTGCTGGTGGCCTACGTGGACGGCCAGTTGAACCGGGACGAGCGCGAGTACGTGCTCACCCTGCTCGAACAGGAACCGGAGCTGAACCGCCGTGCATGGGAGCTGCGCCAGACCAAGGACATGGTGGAATTCGCCTACGAAGAGGTGACGGTGCCGTCCGATCTGTCGAAACCGCCCCGGCCACCCAGGCCATTGCGCTTCATGACCACCTGGGTTGCGGTACTGGTGCTGGCGGGCGTCGGTCTGGCGGGCTACGCCTTGGTGGAGAAGCAGGGGGTTCACAAGTCCCACCCCGAGATCCAGGCTCGCAACAGCTATCCCGCGACGCTTCCCACCAGGCCGGTTTCGCCCCCGGCCTGAGTCGAACCACGTGCGGCGTTCTTAGCCCGCCTTGCTCGCCGGCCGCTGCTGCGACCGCTCAGGCCTCGGAGGCAGACGGCCGGCCGTTCACGTAATGCACGCTGGTTTCCACCGCTCCGTCCGGATGCAGCAGCAACCACCGGTAGCCCGGCGGGCGGCTGTCGAGGGCGAAGGACTCGCTGCCGGGCAGAAACTGCACGCAGGTGGACGGACTGGCCAGCAACCGCACACCGTTGCGTGTGCCGTCGAAGGGCTGGTGAACATGGCCCCACAGCAGCGCGCGCACCCGGGGATGACGGTCCAGGACCGCGAACAGGGCGGGCGCATTGTCCACCGTCATGGTGTCCAGCCAGCGGCTGCCCATGGGGACGGGGTTGTGGTGCAGACAGACCAGGGCATGGGACGCCCGGTGACTTTGCAATGCGCTGTCCAGCCGTTCCAGCTCCGCATCCGCCAGATGGCCGCCTTCGCTTGCGGGTAGTGTCGAGTCCAGCAGCACCAGCTGCCAGTCGGCGATGGTACCTTCGGGGACACCCACCACGCCCTCTCCGGCCAGGGTCTGGCGCAGGACGGCAGCCTCGTCGTGGTTGCCGGGCAGGCACCAGACGGGCGCCGTGAACGCGTCGTCGAGCAAGCCGGCCAGGCGGCTGTAGGCCTGTACCGAACCGTCGTGGGTGAGGTCGCCGGTCAGAAGCACCAGATCGGGCGCATGCTCCTGCGCGCGCACTGCCTCCAGCACCCGCCGCAGACTGTCTTCGGTGTTGCAGTCGTAGAGCGTACCCGCCGGGTCGGCATACAGGTGCGTGTCGGTCAGTTGCAGGACCCGCAGGGGTGATGCATCGGCGCTCTCTGACATGGAATCCAAAGCCCGGCCGTCGCGTGGAGGTCCAAGTGTACTGCGTCAAGGACGGCTGCGCATGCCGCGGTCGGTCCGCTATCAATCAAAAGCGCCACGGAAGACACGGAAAGCACGGAAAAAAGCGATCATGAAACGCAGGTCAGGTTCAATATGCTGCGCTTGAGAGGGAAGCCGTTCCGCTTTAGTTCGCCCATTCCCGGTGCCCTGATTTTCGCAATGCCATGCTTCGATTGACAAGGACGCGATCGGTATTCCGGTATGCCACCGGGACTACTTGCCCTTCTCTGCGACACGACGGATCAATATGTGGAAAACGCCGCGCGGAACTGCCGAGAAAGGCGGCAGGCCAGGGAATCGGTGGATTTCCCGGCAAAAAGTTTCGTCCCACCGGGCGTCGACGTTCCAGGCAAGGCTTCCGATCCTGCGGAGCGTTCAATGAACAATCACTTGTCCGTGCTTTCCGTGCTTTCCGTGTCTTCCGTGGCGCATTTTTTCTCGAGCAAGAGCCACGGAACCCACGGAAAAATTCAATTAGAAAACGCGGGTCATACAAGCGTGCAATAAGCGAAGCGTATTGCACCAAACCCCGGTGAGCGGGGCGCCGCCGACCCACTCCTTCGGTTCGTCTATTCGCAGTGTCCCTGGTTTTCGCAATGCGCCGACCTACAATGTGCGATTGCTATTCCGGCGTGCCACCGGGACTTTGTAACCTTCTGTGTGACGCGACGGTGCAACACGCGGAAAACGCTGCGCGTGAGTGTCGAAAAAGACGCCGAGCCAGGGAGTCGACGTACTTCCCGGCAAAAGTCTCTTTCCACCAGCGTTCGACGTTTCTAGCAGGAGTTCCAATCCTGTATCCCGCTCAGTGAAGAATCACTTTTCCGTGCTTTCCGTGGATTCCGTGGCGTTTTTGATTTTTGCCCCTACACAACCGGCCGCCCGAGTCCGGAGCGCCGCTCCATGCTAGGCTTGTTTCAGGTTGTGTCCATCAGCGGCGGTGCGTCATGTCCAACAAGACCTTCACGTTGTCCGAACCCCTTTACCAGTACCTGACCGGCGTTTCCCTGCGGGAATCTCCGTTGCTGAGGCGGCTGCGGGAGGAGACGGCGCAGGACCCCATGGCCCGCATGCAGATCGCCCCGGAGCAAGGGCAGCTCATGGCGTTGCTGGTGCAGCTCATGGGGGCTCGTCGCACGCTCGAAGTGGGTGTGTTCACCGGCTACAGCAGCCTGGCCGTGGCACAGGCGCTGCCTTCCGATGGACAGTTGGTCGCCTGCGACATCAGCGAGCACTGGACGGCGGTAGCGCGACGCTACTGGCAGGAAGCGGGCGTGGCGGACAAGATCGACCTGCGCCTGGCGCCTGCGCTGGAAACTCTGGACGATCTGCTGGCAGCCGGCGAAGAGGGCCGCTTCGATTTCGCCTTCATCGACGCCGACAAGGAAAACTACCCCCACTACTTCGAGCGCTGTCTGGCTCTGCTGCGCCCGGGCGGGCTGATCGCCGTGGACAACGTGCTCTGGTCCGGCAGGGTGGCCGACGACGCCGACAATGAGCCCGACACGGTCGCCATCCGGGCCTTCAACCGCCAACTCCATACCGATGATCGCATCGCCCTCAGCCTGCTCCCCATCGGCGACGGCCTCACCCTCGCGCTCAAGCGCTGACACTGCAGGTCGGCATAAGAACAATCAAAAGCGTCACGGAAAACACGGAAAGCACGGAAGAATTCAATTGAAACGATGCGCTATGACTGCAATGCGTAGGTTGATGGGCTGAGCGCAGGGAAGGTCGAAGTCCCCGCTTCACCTGCGCCGGAACCTGTGGGGCACCAGCCGAACGGCATCGCAGCTCAATCAGGAGATTCGGGTTGGGCCCGGCGTGTCTTGCTCTTGCTTGCCACCCCGGCCATTCAGCTATCCGCAATGCTGTATCCGCCAAGGTGCGCGTACGGTCACCCCCGGCTGCCAATTGAAAATTACTTTTCCGTGCTTTCCGTGGCGCATTTCTTTGAATTTCCTTCACTCCAACGCCTTGATGAACACCTTGGACTTGCGCTGGTAGTTGTACAGGCTGCGGCGCTTGACCGGCAGGTCGGCGACGGCGCCGGGCTGGAAGCCCCGTTCGCGGAACCAGTGGGCGGTGCGGGTGGTGAGCACGAACAGGCGGCGGATGCCCAGGCCGGTCGCGCGCCGCTGGAGGGCGTCCAGCAGCTGATCGCCGCGCCCCTGCTCGCGGTAATCGGGGTGCACGGCCAGGCAGGCCAGCTCGCCCACCGCTTCTTCCGCGTAGGGATACAGGGCGGCACACGCCACGATCATGCCGTCGCGTTCGACCACCAGAAAACGGTCTATTTCCATCTCCAGCAGTTCGCGGGAGCGGCGCACCAGCACGCCTTCCGATTCCAGTGGCTCGATGAGTCCCAGAACGCCGCCCACGTCGTCGATGCGCGCCGGTCGCAGGCCTTCATAGGTCTCCGCGGTGATCAGGGTGCCCACGCCATCGCGGGTAAACAGCTCCCGCAACAACGCCCCATCCATCTGGCGGCTGATCAGGTGCGCCCGTCGCACCCCGCGCCGGCAGGCGTGCACGGCATGCTCCAGGTGACGCACCATGTCCTCGGGCAGCTTGCGCCGTCCGTGCAGGATCTGTTCGGCCTGCAGGGGATCGAGCTGGCGTATCAGTCGCCGGCGGCCGTCGGTCAGACCCGGTTCTTCCAGCACCAGGATGAGCTTGTCCGCCTGCAGGGCCACGGCGGCGGCGGTGGCCACTTCCTCGGCACTGATGTTGAAGATCTCGCCCGTGGGCGAGTAACCCAGGGGCGAGAGCAGCACCACCCGGTCGTCGGACAGCTGTTGACGGATGGCGGTGACATCCACACGACGCACGTCGCCCGTGTGACAGTAGTCCACCCCATCGCGCACCCCCAGGGGGCGGGCGGTAACGAAGTTCCCGGAGGTCACCCGGATGCGCGCCCCCGACATGGGGGTATTGGCCAGCCCCATGGACAGCAGCGCCTCGACCTCCACCCGTACGGTGCCCACCGCTTCCTTCACGCAACTCAGTGCATCGTCGTCCGTGATCCGCAGTCCGCCCACGTAGCGAAGCTCTGCACCCCGTTCCCGCAGGCGCTGTTCGATCTGCGGACGCGCGCCATGGACCAGCACCAGCCGGATGCCCAGACTGTCCAGCAGGGCGATGTCATGGATGAAATTGGCAAACCCCGGGTCCGCCACCGCTTCACCGCCGAACAGCACCACGAACGTACGGCCCCGATGGGCGTTGATGTAGGGCGCGGACAGACGAAACCAGTCGACGAAGGATTTGGCGTTGTTGTTGTCGGCCACGTTGGTGTCCCGGCTGCATGAAGCTCGATTGACTGCTTACTATACATGTTGAGCGCCTGCTTGCACCAAGGTCGGTAAAACCAAGGCGCCACGGAAATCACGGAAAGCACGGACGTGAAAAAGGATGCTTGTGGAGTAGGGGGAACGATGAGCCGAAGGGTGAACGGTTACCGTCTGCTGCGGTAGCAAGCGTTCACGATTCGGAGTTTTCCGTGCTTTCCGTGCTTTCCGTGTTTTCCGTGGCGCTTTTTTCCAGCTTAGACGTGCTGCTGCGGCCGAACGCAGAGCGGTGGACGAGCGCGCGCAGCAGGTCGACCTTCAGAAATTCCGTGCTTTCCGTGTCTTCCGTGGCGCGTTTCTGCCGGGCTTGGGCAATGCTACCGCGCCCGGACGCAGAGCTGGTGGATAAGTTGGCGCAGCAGGTCGATGGTGGGGGCGATGCGGTCCAGGGCGAGGAACTCGTCGGGTTGGTGGGCCTGGTCGATGTCGCCGGGGCCGAGGATGAGGGTGTCCATGCCGAGCTGCTGCAGGAACGGGCCTTCGGTGCCGAAGGCCACCGCTTCGGCGGGGTGGCCGGTGAGGCGTTCGGCCGCTTTCACGATGGCCGCGTCGGCCGGGGTTTCCATGGCCGGCAGGCCGGGGAACAGGGGCTCGACGTCGCCGTGCAGGCCGGTACCCTGCAACAGGGTGTCCAGGCGCCCGCGCAGGGTCGCGCGCAGCTCCGCCAGATCCATGCCGGGCAGCGGGCGCAGGTCGATCTGCAGCTCGCAGTCGCCGCAGATGCGGTTGGGGTTGTCGCCGCCCTCGATGCGGCCCAGGTTGAGCGTCGGGACCGGCACCCGGAACAGCGGATTGCGATGCGCGGCCTGCAACTCGGCGCGCCAGGCCAGCACATCGCCGATGACCCGGTGCATGCCTTCCAGGGCGTTCACCCCCAGGGACGGATCGCTGGAGTGGCCGGAGTGCCCATGCACGTGAATGGCCTCCATCATCATGCCCTTGTGCATGCGTACCGGGCACAGCCCGGTGGGTTCGCCGATCACTGCATGACGGGCCCGCGGACGGCCCAGTTCCACCAGGGCCCTGGCGCCGGCCATGCTGCTCTCCTCGTCGGCAGTGGCCAGCAGAATGAGAGGTTCCGCCAGCTCGTCCGCCCGCAATCCGGCGGCGGCTTCAATGGCCAGGGCGAAGAAGGCCTTCATGTCGCTGGTGCCCAGACCGTACAGGCGGCCCTCGCGCTCCGTGAGCCGGAACGGGTCCTGGGACCAGTACTGGGCGTCGAAGGGAACGGTATCGGTGTGGCCCGCCAGCACCAGGCCTCCGGGGCCCTGTCCCAGGGTCGCGATCAGGTTGGCCTTGTCGGGGTGGTCGGGGATGGGCAGCACTTCCGCGTTCCAGCCCAGGTCGGTCATCCACCCGGCCAGCCGCTCGATCACCGCCCGGTTGCCCTGGTCGAACTCGGGATTTACGCTGCTGACGGACGGGGTTGCGACCAGCTCCCCGATCATCTGCAGCACCTTGGGTGCACGCCTGGTCATGGCCGGATTGTGGGCCTGGCCGCGGGCCCGCGCAAGAGGTGCGCAGAGCGTCCCATTGGCCCATAATGCCGCGGAATTTTGCGCGGGCGGGGGGGGTGGCGTTCCACCTCCGCGTCCCGCCGGTGATCCGTTCATGATACGCGCTGCCGGCTTGCAGGATATCGACGCGTTGGTTGCCATCGAGCAACGGTGCTTCGAGACCGACCGTCTGTCCAGACGCCGCTTTCGCTACATGCTCACCAAGGCCAACGCCGCCACCCTGGTGGACGAGTGCGATGGTGTGATGCGCGGCTACGTGCTGGCGTTGTTTCACGCCGGCACGTCTCTGGCGCGTCTGTATTCCATCGCAGTGGACCTGCCGTACCGCGGCCGGGGCGTAGGTCGTCTGCTGGTGGAGGCCGCCGAGGGGGCGGCCCTGGATCACGACTGTGTGTACATGCGCCTGGAAGTGCGAAGCGACAACGCGGACTCCATCGCGCTGTTTCGCAGGCTGGGCTATCGCCAGTTCGGACGCTACGAAGACTATTACCAGGACCACATGGAGGCGCTGCGGTTCGAGAAGCCCCTCGGCACCCAGTTGCGTCCGGCGCTGGCCCTGGTGCCCTACTACGAGCAGACCCTGGACTTCACCTGCGGTCCGGCCACGCTGATGATGGCCATGAAGGCCCTGGATCCCGATCTGGTCATGGACAGGCGCCTGGAAATCCGCCTGTGGCGTGAATCCACCACGGTATTCATGACCTCCGGCCATGGCGGCTGCGGTCCCTATGGGCTCGCCCTTTCCGCTTATCACCGGGGCTTCGACGTGGAGATCTACGTCAACGATGAAAGTGCGCTGTTCGTGAACTCGGTGCGCAGCGCGGAAAAAAAGGAGGTGATACGTCTGGTGCAGGCGGACTTCGTGGAGCAACTGGAGAGCCTCCCCATCCCGATTCACTATCAGCCCCTGCCGATGGCGGAGATGAAGGAGAAGTTCGACGAGGGGGGGATCCCGGTGGTGCTGATCAGCTCCTACCGAATCTACCAGGAAAAATTTCCCCACTGGGTGGTGGTGACCGGTTTCGATGAGCGATTCGTGTACGTCCACGACCCCTATGTGGACTACGAGAAAGGCAAGACGCGCACCGATTCGCTCAATATGCCCATATCCCGGAAGGATTTCGAGCGCATGGCCCGCTATGGCAAGTCCGGTCAGCGGGCGGCGCTGATCATTCGCAAGCGCGGTGCCGCGGACCGGCTTCCCGCCGCCTGATCCATGTGTCGAGCAGGAATACTTGAGATGGCCAACCAGCTGATCGTGGTGGAGCAGTCCGGTGACTGGCGCTTCGGTGCCCCGGACTGTCCGGTGGTGCCCGTGGACGATTACCTGACCGGCGAGGAATATTTCAGGCTCAGGAACGTTCAGGTCATCAATCTGTGCCGCGGCTACAAGTACCTCAGCGTGGGTTATTATTGTTCGCTGCTGGCGGAAGCCCGCGGACACCGGGTGATCCCGTCGGTGAAGACGATCCTGGACTTGAGCAGCAAGGCCATGTACAGCCTCGATGCCGGAGACCTGGACGACGCCATCCATAAACGCTTCAAGAAGCGTGACGACGGCAACGCCCGGAGCCTGGTGCTGGACATCTTCTTCGGCCGTTGTCAGTACGAGGAGATGGCGGACCTGGCCCGGCAGATCTTCGAGTTGTTTCCCTGCCCCCTGCTGCGCGTGGAGTTCGAGCGTCATGACCATTGGCGCATCAACAGCATCCGGCCGCTGTCTCTGCGCAAGATGAACAAGGCGGACGATGACGCCTTCGCCGCCGCCCTGGAGCTGTACCGCAAGAAGCGCTGGCGCTCCCCCAAGACCCGTACCGCGCTGCCCTACGACATGGCCGTGTTGTACAACCCGGACGACCCCTTGCCCCCGTCGGATCGGCGCGCTCTGAAACACTTCATCAAGGCCGGGCGGGCACTGGGGGTGGATGTGGAGCTCATCGGCCGCAAGGACTACTCGCGCCTGGCCGAGTACGATGCACTTTTCATCCGCGATACCACGCGCATCAGCCACTATACGTATCGCTTCGCCAAGAAGGCCGAGAGCGAAGGCATGGTGGTCATCGACGACCCCACCTCCATCCTGCGCTGCACCAACAAGGTCTACCTGGCCGAATTGCTGCGCTCCAACCGGGTCGCCACGCCCAGGACGGTGATTGCCGGCAAAGGCGATCTGGGCGCGGTGGAACGGGACATCAGTTACCCCATCGTACTCAAGGTGCCTGACGGCTCCTTCTCCCGCGGTGTGGTGAAGGCGGAGAACGGGCAGCAGCTTCAGGACATGGCCCATCGGCTGTTCAAGGAATCCGAGCTCATCCTGGCGCAGGAATTCATGTATACGGACTACGATTGGCGGATCGGCGTCCTGAACGGGCAGGCCATTTATGCCTGCCAGTACTTCATGTCCAAGAAACACTGGCAGATCGTCAAGCACGGCCCGGGTGGTCAGTTCCAGGAGGGTGCTTTCAAGACGCATCCCCTGGACGCGGTGCCGCCGGCGGTGGTGGCCACTGCCTTGAGCGCCGCGCGGTTGATCGGCGACGGGCTGTACGGGGTGGATCTCAAGCAGCACGACGACCAGGTGGTGGTCATCGAAATCAACGACAACCCCAACATCGATGCCGGCGTCGAGGATGCCGTTCTCAAGGACGAGCTGTATCGGCTCGTCATGCGCGAGTTCATTAGGCGCATGGACCTGCGGCGCAGGGCGGAGCGCTAGGGAACCTCTGCACAGGCCGCTGAAGGGGCGCTCACGGCGTTGCAAAAGCGCTCGGAATGCGGGGTCGCGAAGCGACAGACCAACTGTAAACTGCGCTTCCTCGCCCCTTTGCGCCTTGTGATCATCCCCTTGATCGGCCTGTGCAGAGGTTCCCCAGTGTGTCGGCGTGGCGATTCTGACGTCGGAACTCATGTTTCGACCGGACGTCGGGCTCGGCACGACAGACGATCATTGACGAAGGTGGGCCCATGCTCGATTGGCGTGACCCTGAACAGTACCGTTTCACCGAGGCCCTGGGCCCGGAGCACTGGGCCTGGGAGTTTCTGCGTCGAAACCCGGACTATCAGTCCGACTGGCGCTGGTTCATCGAACGCTGGCGGGCTCTGGAAGCCGACTACGGAGCGCCGCCGCAGCGGGACTTCTTCCGCTGGAAGCAGGACCCGCGCGCCTATGTGGTGGAATCGGAGGCCGGTGGTGAGGACGGCTGTCGGATCGACGAGGACAAGGTGCTGATCGAGTGCTGGATGGGCGCCCGCTGGGGACTGTACAAGTTTCCCCTCGATCCCGCCGTGGACCGTCCTGCGCTGGGTGAGCAGCTGGCCTGGCGTCACGCCGACAGTCCGGCGAAGCGGGTCACCTCCGGCGACACGGATTACCTGGGCGCGGATTCCGGCCGCGTCGCGCTGGGCTTCGACTTCAGCCTGCCCCTGCGCGCGCAGATCGAGCGGGCCAAGCGTTTTCTGCAGGCGACCCAATCGGGCCTGCGGCGGCAGGGCAGGTTGCAGATGCGTACGGTGGCGAACCTGCGCGAGGGCTGGACTCAGTGCCTGCGGGCCCTGGACGGCGAGGCCGCCGCGATCCCCAGGGACGGGCTGGCCGAAGTGCTGTTCGGCGACCGCCCGCCGGACCGACGTTCCGAGGACATCGCCCGCTGCCTGAGCGAGGCCCGCCGCCTGCGCGACGGCGGCTACCGGGAAATTCTGCTGCTGCCTCCCGGCTGAGAGCCCGGGCAGGAAGCCGCGCCCAGCGGTGGCCGCTCTTTTGGCCGCGCGTTGCCGGTATCGGTACAATAGCCGGTCTGTACACCGACCCGTACCGGCGTTGGCGCGAGCCGCGTCCGCCCCGGGTCGGGCGACCCGCTCACTCGGAGACATCGATGGCCGAAAAACTCAACCGCTACAGTTCGCGCATCACCCAGCCCAAGTCCCAGGGCGCCTCCCAGGCCATGCTCTACGGTACCGGTCTCAGCGAGGAGGACATGGGCAAGGCCCAGGTGGGCATCGGCAGCGTCTGGTACGAAGGCAACACCTGCAACATGCACCTCAACGATCTTGCCGCCAAGGTCAAGGAGGGTGTGGTGGCGGCCGGACTGGTGGGCATGCGGTTCAACACCATCGGCGTTTCCGACGGCATTTCCATGGGCACGGAGGGGATGAGCTATTCGCTGCAGTCCCGGGACCTGATCGCCGATTCCATCGAAACCATCATGGGCGCCCAGTGGTACGACGCCAACATCTCGCTGCCGGGCTGCGACAAGAACATGCCGGGCTGCATCATCGCCATGGGCCGCCTGAACCGGCCTGCCCTGATGGTCTACGGCGGCACCATCAAGCCCGGCTACACCGAGCACGAGCACAAGCTGGTGGACATCGTGTCGGCGTTTCAGAGCTACGGGCAGTTCATCGCCGGCAGCATCGACGAGGGCGAGCGCCAGGACATCGTGCGCCATGCCTGTCCGGGA
>DATFML010000155.1:0-6885 GCA_035266965.1 Gammaproteobacteria bacterium | reverse complement strand
ATCCGCGACCGCCCGTACTAGTGGGACCGCCCGTACTAGTGGGACCGCCTACGCCTCAAACCGCGCGCAGGGTGTGGAGCGCAACCTCCGGTGGACAATTCAAGCGCACGTCCACCACCGAAACGCCCGAACCGGCGCTCGTGTAGCCGCGCAAATCGTGGTAGTGCCAGGATCCGGCGCACAGGGATCGCGGGCAGCGGGCGTTGCACATGATGGGGCGCCCGCCCGGCAGACAGATCTGGCCGCCGTGGGTGTGGCCGCACAACATGGCATCAATGCCGGCGTGGGCGGCATGACGATAGATCTCCGGCGAGTGGGCCAGCAGCACTGAAACACGATCGTGGGGCACGTCCGCCAGCGCCTTCTCCAGGTTGTCGGCCCGATAATAGTGGGGGTCGTCGATGCCGAGCAGGTGGATCGTGCTCCCGTCCCTGTCCAGAGCAACCGACTCATTCATCAGCAGACGCACTCCCAGGCGCTCCATGGCCGGCACCATGCGAATGGTGTCGTGGTTTCCCAGCACACCGTACAGCGGGCCGCTCAGGGCCTCTCTCACCCGGGCCAGGCCGTCCACTGCAGCGGCGTAGGGACCGCAGGTCCGCGCCCGGAAGTCGCCGGTCATCACGCAGATGTCGTAGTCGAGTCCGTCCACGGCCCGCAGCAGGGCGTCGGGCATATCCGGACTCGTGTCCAGATGCAGATCAGAGATATGCAGCAGGGTGAAACCGTCGAACGCACGGGGCAGCCCGGGAAGGCTCAATTCGTTGCGGCGCAGACCGATGCGGCGTGCATTGCGCCGGCCCCGCCGGTACAGCAGCATGCCGCGCAACAGGTTGCGGATCAGGGCATGGATGGAGTACCAGTTCTCGATGTGGAAGAAATTGCGCCCCTGTCCGAAGACCTGCGCTTCGTGGTCGGACTCGATCCCCAGTCGCTGACGCAGGTGCACCCTGCCCAGACGCGCCTCCAGCGCTTCGGCCAAGGCAGGATCCATGGGTACCCCTTTCATCGACTCCGGCTCTTCTCCGGCGAGGGTATACAGACAGGTTTGCGGCACAAGGAGGCGTGCTTTGACGGGCCGCCGGCCGGCTGGACTCAGACGCGCTGGTCCTCAAGCGTCTCCCAGCGCGCATAGGCCTGTTCCAGCTCCTCGCCGACCGCTTCCAGGCGCGCCAGGGTGTCGGCGATCGCCTCCCTGTCCTGCTGATAGAAATCCGCCTCGCTGGTGCGCGCCTGCAGGTTCTGTTGCTCGGCCTCCAACGCCTCGATACGGGCGGGCAGCCCGTCCAGCTCACGCTGATCCTTGTAGCTGAGCTTGCGGGACTTTCCGCCGCCCGAGGCGGGGCGCTTGGCCGGCGCCGGCGGGGCGTCCGCAGGCGCCGACCCGGTCTGCGGCGCCGGGCGCTGGCGCAGCCAGTCCTGGTAGCCGCCCACGTACTCGCCGATGCGCCCGTCACCTTCGAACGCCAGGGTGCTGGTCACCACGTTGTCCAGAAACGCCCGGTCGTGGCTGACCAGCAACAGAGTGCCTTCGTAGCCGGTCAGCAGTTCTTCCAGCAGCTCCAGGGTCTCCACGTCCAGGTCGTTGGTGGGCTCGTCCATCACCAGCACGTTGGCGGGCTGCGCGAACAGGCGGGCCAGCAGCAGGCGGTTGCGCTCGCCGCCGGACAGGGACTTCACGGGCGAACGGGCCCGCTCGGGAGCGAACAGGAAGTCCTGCAGATAGGCCATCACGTGCTTGCTGCGCCCGTTCACGGTGACCGTGTCCCGGCCCTGGTTGAGGTTGTCCAGCACGGTGCGTTCCGGATCCAGCACCGCCCGCTGCTGGTCGAAATAGGCCAGCTGCAGCCGGCTGCCCAGGCGCACCGAGCCGCTGTCCGGCTTGAGCTCGCCCACCAGCAATCTCAGCAGGGTGGTCTTGCCGGCGCCGTTGGGACCGATGACGCCGATGCGGTCGCCGCGCAGGATGCGCGTGGAGAAGTCACGGATCAGCACCCGCTCGCCATAGCTCACGGTGGCGTGCTCCACTTCCGCCACCAGCTTGCCGGACAGCTCGCCCCGGTCCAGGTTGAGGTTGACGCTGCCTTCCCGGGTACGCCGTTCGGCCCGTTCCCGGCGCAGGGCCTGCAGGTCCCTCACCCGGCCTTCGTTGCGGGTGCGCCGGGCCTTGATGCCCTGGCGGATCCAGGCCTCTTCCTGGGCCAGTTTCCTGTCGAACTTGGCGGCCTGGTCGGCCTCCACCTCCAGCATGGCCTCCTTGCGCTGCAGGTAGCGGTCATAGTCTCCGGGCCAGGAAGTCAGCCGGCCCCGGTCCAGCTCCAGGATGCGGGTCGCCAGGCGGCGCAGAAACGCCCGGTCGTGGGTGATGAACAACAGCGTGCCACCGTAGCCGAGAATGAATTCCTCCAGCCAGGTGATGGCGTCGATATCCAGATGGTTGGTGGGCTCGTCCAGCAGCAGCAGATCGGGTTCGCGCACCAGCGCGCGGGCCAGCAGCACCCGCCGGCGCTGGCCGCCGGACAGGGAGGCCATGGGCTGGTCGGCCGGCAGCTCCAGCCGCGACAGCACGGTTTCCACCCGCTGCTCCAGGCGCCAGCCGTCGCGGGCTTCGAGCTCGTGCTGCAGGGCGGCGAGACGCTCCACCAGCGCCGCGTCGGGCCCCTGGGCGAGCCGGGCGGCGGTGCGGTGGTATTCGGCAATGGTCTGCCCCAGGGCTTCCAGGCCCGCGGCGACCATGTCGAACACGCTGCGTCCGTGGTCGGCCGGCACCTCCTGCTCCAGATGGGCGATGCGCAGGCTGGCCGCCCGCCATACGGTGCCTTCCTCGGGATTCACCTCCCCGCTCACGACTTTCATCAGGGTCGACTTGCCGGTGCCGTTGCGGCCCACCAGACAGATGCGCTCGCCGGCCTCGATCTGCAGGTCGACCTTGTCCAGCAGCGCGTGGTGGCCGTAGCTCAGGGAAACCTTGTCGAGGGTTACAATAGGCATGTCAAAGAGGCGTGTACGGCAGCGCCGGGATCGTACTGCATGGCCGTGCGCATTGCGAGCACGGGCCGGCGGGCACCTGATCCGCCGCCCGGCTGTGGTATCTTTTGGGCTGTGTATCCGAGAGCAGGTCCATGGACTCAGTCGACATTTCCACCCTCAAGCGTCAGTTGCGCGAGCTGCGCACCGAGCATCGCGACCTGGATGAAGTGATCGCGCGTCTGGCCGACGATCCCACGGTGGACCAGCTTCAGCTGCGCCGCATGAAGAAGCGCAAACTCATGCTCAAGGACATGATCGCCCGCGTGGAAAGCCAGCTGATCCCCGATCTGGACGCCTGAACACGCTCAACGCAGCTGGCGGACATTGCCCGTTTCCACGATGGTGGTCGAGCCGTCCGGGTAGTCCATCTGCAGGGTCTGCACCGCGGTTCCGAGCAACACCACGCGCCCCTGCCAGCGGTCGCTGCCATTGCTGCTGAACTCGAAATGGTAACGTCGGCGCAGCTGCAGGTAACCGCCCTCGCCGCGCCCCACGCCCAGCCCGCACAGAGCCACGGTCTCGTCGAGCAATTGCACGTCCAGACGTCGGCAGGCGCCGCCGCAGACATGCAGGGCGCGCTCGCGCGCCCGCAGGCTGTCCATCCAGAACCATACGCCCAACGCCCCCAGGACCATGGCAAACAGAACCGTCATCGGTCAACCGCCCGGCCGGTCACTTGTTCATCTGATCCTGCACGGCGTTCTTGCCCTGCTCGAACAGCTGCTCGCTCTTGTCCTTCAGACGGGTTCCCGACTGCTCCAGGCTTTGACGCAGGGTCGGCCCATTGAACGGATTGCTGAGCAGCGGCTTGCCTTTGCCCAGATTCACGCCCAGCCACAGGCCGACCGCCGTTCCGATGATCAACCCCAGCACCAGGTATTTGAATGTACGCATACGCGCCTCCGCTCTGATATGCCGGCCACCAACCCGCACCGGCTCAATGGATCCAGTGGATTTCCCGCGCCGTCCGCGGCCCGATCACCACCTGCGCCAGGGAGGCGGGAATCCGCGCCCGCGTCGGCGACAGCGGGATACGCCCGCCCATGATCTCAGCCCGCACCTGAGGATAGCGGGGCACCTGCCGCGGGTCGGCATAACCGTCCGGATAGCGGGGCTGGTCGGTGGCCGGGTCGTACTTGTCGGTGGCGCCCACCGTGTGCATCAGCTCGTGGGCAATGACGACGTTGTTGGTGGCCGTCATGGCTGACGATGCGAACAAATTGGCGATACCGATCAGGCCCTTTTCCAATCCGGCCGAGTGCGCCAGCCGCGGGTGCGCGTCCGGATCGTAGTAACTGGCGAACAGGCGCACGTCGCAAGGCGGCCCGCCGGCGGCATGGGTGACGCGGAAGGCCCAGTAGCGCATGCGCAGGCTCCACCAGATCGCCGCCAGGGGATTGGCGTTGCGCGGCGCCGCCGGGGGGTGCTCCCGGAGCCGGGGCCCGAGGCGCACTTCCACCGGCTGATCAAGCTTCAGCCCGTAATGGCGCGCCTGACGCGCCATGAAAGCCTCCACCGGGGCGAACGTCTCCCGCCGCAGAGTGGCAACATACGCTGCGCTGACCGCACTGCCGTCGCCATTGACGGGGTATACCGTCACCCACAGGGGACGATCCCAGTCGGTGGTTCGCCAATGGGTCAACCAGGCATCGCCGGCCACCGCCACCAGCGCCAGGACCAGCAGCGCCAGGCGCAGGCGCCCGAACAAGCCGGGACCCGCTCGCCGGGTCCGTCTCTTGCGTCCACTTGGCACTGTCTTGCCGCCGGCACTCCGTCTTGACACTCCGGTCAGTTTACCCCAAGGGCTTGGACGGGCGCCCGCAGCCCTGTGTTAAAGTAAAGAAATATCTCATTGTCACCCATTGTTTCATAGGAGGCCCGCGATGCACCGGCTTTCCCGGCCACGCTACGCCGCCCTGCTCGTCGCCGCTGTGGCTGCGTGTTACCCACTGCGGACGCCGGCCGCGCCACAGCCCGCCATCGACATCCAGGCACCCGCAGCCGGCGCGACCCTCCAGGCCCGGGACCAGAACGTCCTTCGCTATTCCGTCACCGGTGCTCACCAGGGGGATTACGTGCACGTGATCATCGATGGCGTGGAAGTGGGCATCCTGCGCCATCTCAAAGGCAGCTACACCATGGAGACCCTCGCCCCGGGTCATCATCGGATATGCGTGGGGGTGGTCAGTCGCGCTCACCGGCCGGTCGGCAAGCGTACGTGCGTGCGGGTGAACGTCCACTGACAGCGCAGCGAAAAGCCGGACGCCGTCAGTAGGCGCGGGGAACGTCCGGCACCCGGGCCGGCGCCCGCAGGGGCACTTCGCCCTGAAACGCAAACGCCAACCTGCCGGGACGACCGACCAGCGACACCTTGCCCGTGAGGCGATACTGCAGACGGTCCAGGCTGCCCTGCTCCAGACGGCGCAGCTGGGCGAGCACGCTGTCCAGGCTGCTGAACACGTCCACTTCCATCACCACCGTGCCATAGGGCTTCACGTCGATGCGCTGATCGGAGACCCCGGTGGCGAACGGCTGCTCGTTGACCGTGAGCGCGTACTGCATGCCCGCCACCGCCAGCGGGAAATCGTTGGGGTTGCGCAACCGGAGCCGCAAGCGGTAATGCTGTTCGAAAAGGCCCATCTCCACCAGCTGCAGGCCGATCAGGGTCACCTGCGGGGGTTCGGGCCGCACCCCCAGGCGCGCACAGCCCGCCGCTCCCAGCAGGGTCATCAGCAGAACCATCATGCCCCGCACTTGCGGCCATCGTTTCATGTGCGCAGTATCCCCATGGCCGCGCCGTGCGGCAAGGGCAACCGTCGTCCTTTTTGAGCAACCCGCCGAAAACGCCTGCGCCATCCGGGGCCTCCGGGAAAGAGCCTCCGGTCAGGACTGGCGCAGCGTAATCAGGGGCCGCTCCGCCAGTACCCGCCGCGTCCCCAGCAGGCCCGCCAGGGCCACGCCGAAGGTCCCGCAGAGCATGCCCACGACCCACACCCGGAAGTCGAACTGATAGGCGATATGGAAGACCTGGGATGCCAGCAGCCAGCCGGCCAGGGTGGCACCCAGCCCCCCCAGCAGGCCGGCCAGCCAGCCCAGCATCATGAACTCGGCGATCAATCCCTTCTGCAGCTGCCGATGACGGGCGCCCAGCGTCTTGAGCACCGCGCATTCGTGGCGCCGCTCGTCCTGGCTCGACTGAATGGCCGCCAGCAGCACGACCACTCCGGCCGCCAGGGTGAAGCCGAACACATACTGCACCCCCAACGCCACCCGTTCGATAATGCCGCGTACCCGCTGCATGAGTGCGGCCACGTCGATGTCGGTGACGTTGGGAAAGCGCTTCACCAGCGCCGCCAGCACCGGCGCGCTTCGGGACGGCAGATGAAAGCTGGTGACCCAGGTGGTCGGATAGCCGTTCAGCACCCCGGGCGGAACCACCGCGAAGAAGTTGACCCGGAAAGTGTCCCAGTCCACCGCGCGCAGGCTGGTGACGGTCACCCGCAGGTCGCGGCCGGCGACCCGGTAGGTGAGCCGGTCGCCCAGCTTCACGCCCAGAGTGCGGGCGATGCCCTGCTCCATGGACATCCACGCCCGGCCCTTGTCGGCGCCGCTCCACCAATGCCCCGCCACGATGCGGTTGCCCGTCTGCAACTGGCTCGCCCAGGACAGGTTGAAGTCCCGGTCGATGAGGCGCCTGGCGCGGGGATTCCGATAGTCGCCCGGACCCACCTCACGTCCATTGATGGCCACCAGACGGCCGCGCACCATGGGATGCAGGGTGGGCGCCGCCAGACCGTGGCCGGCGAAGAAGGCCTTGATGGCCGGTAACTGATCGGACTGGATGTTGATCAGGAA
>DATFML010000154.1:0-3419 GCA_035266965.1 Gammaproteobacteria bacterium | reverse complement strand
TGCCCAGGGTGATGTTCATCACCATGTCGTAGCCGAGCACGCGGGCAATGGCGTCCTGCACCGAATCGATGGGCCCGGGATAGCCGAAAAACGGGGCACGGGCATAGCGCATGACCTGTGCGGCGAGACTGGGGTCCAGCTCGACCACCTGTGCCAGTTCGCGGGCGCCGGCGTAGGGGTTGGCCCGCACCTGCAGGATGCGCTGTGCCATGGCCGGCATGGCGGGCAGCTGGTCGATCTGCTGCAGGCGTCGCATCAGGTCCACCTGCGGTCCGCTGTTGTCCGATGCCTCGCCCGGGTCTCCGGAGGCGAAGTCGAAGCCGCGCCAGGCGTCATCCATCAACACCTCGAAATCGTGCCCGCTCATCTGCACCAGAGCGGTACCTGCACCCGGCTGAAAATAGAGCTCGGCCAGCCGGTACAGCCGTTCGTCCACGATGGCCTTCACGCCGTAGGGTTCGCCCAGCGGGGGCAGCGCACGGGGATCGCAGTCCGGGAACAGGATGCGCGCCCGCTCGGGGGCGGCGAGCTCCAGGTCGCGCTGCAACTGGCGGTTCAGGGCATGCAGATCCAGCTGCTGGTTGGCCGCCAGCACTGCCAGCAACGGTCCGCGCCGATCCTCCAGCAGGACGGCATGCACGAGCCGGGCGAGGGGAATGTAGCCATGGGCGGCCGCGTCGCGGGGCGTGTCCACCTGCGGGTGCACCAGCACCTCATAGGGGATATTCCGATCTTCCAGCCATTGTTCGACGTGCAGTGGGAAACGCATAACGGGCTGCCCCGGATTGACGGCCGGCCGTCTGGCCCAAGCCCTCTGCAAGTGTTAGCGACCTTGCGAACAGCGAGCTTGACGGTTGGTGGCCGTCGCGAACGCGACCCACATCACAGTTTGCGAACACCGCCCCGCCCGGCAGGGAGTGACGGGCCATGAAGGGAAGATGGCGGGAGCTACTGGTCCAGGTCGTCGAGGGGATTGTTGCGCTTGGCGAGAAGCTTTTCGTCGAGGTCGACACCGTAGTCCTCGCGCTCGATATCCAGCGACCCGGACCAGTCCTCCGGGGCCGCGGTCGGCTCGATGTCCAGCTCGTACCACGTGTCCAGATCCAGTTCCTCCAGGGTGCCGTCGAAGTACTGGATTTCCACCGTCTCGTCGGTCTCGTCGAAGGCGACGATCTCGAAGGCCTCGTCACTGGCGTTTCGATACCAGTCGCCGATCCTGGGTTCATGTTCGGTGGCCATTCGGTTACCTCCAAACAGCGCCTGCTGTAGTATTGTCCGTGTGCGACGAATGCCGCTGAGGCCGGGCCGAAATTCACACTCCGACTATGTTATAGGTCCAATACGCGCGTCACGCAAGCCGACTGGACCGTTGTCGCGTCGGTGCCGGCTCAGCAGGTCGGAGCCGGATCCTGCCGGTCGCCTGCATGGCGCTTGGATGCAACGCGGCCGGACCGGGGTCGCACGGGGCGGTCGCCGGCCGCTTGCGCCCGGGCCGCGCCAACGCCGGCAAGAGCCTGATGAACCATTTCTATCTCAACGCATTCCTGCTGCTGTTCGTGGCCATCGATCCCATCGGACTGGCGCCCATGTTCGCCGCTCTGAGCTCAGGCAGCAGCCGTTCGCAACAGCGTAATATGGCAATCAAGGGCGTGACCCTGGCGGCATTCATCCTGCTGGTGTTCACGTTGGCGGGCGACAGTCTGCTGCACGCGCTGGGCATCGGGCTGCCCGCCTTCCGCATCGCGGGCGGCATTCTGCTGTTTCTGCTCGCCATCGACATGGTGTTCGCCCGCCAGTCCGGGCTGCGGTCCGCAACGGTGCGCGAGCAGCGGGAAGCGGAGCACAAGGACGACATTTCGGTGTTTCCGCTGGCCTTCCCGCTGATCGCGGGTCCCGGTGCGCTCACCACGGTGCTGCTGCTCACGGCGGGTCATCGCGGCGAGCCGCTGGTGTTGCTGGCGGTGCTGGGCATACTGGCGAGTATCCTGCTGGTCACGTTGCTGTCCCTGGTTTCCGCCGCCCGCATCCTCGCCTTGCTGGGCGAGACGGGAGCCAACGTGGTCAGCCGGCTGTTGGGGCTGCTGCTGGCCGCGCTTGCCGTGCAATTCGTGCTGGATGGTGTGACGGTGGTACTCGGGGGACACCCGGGCTGAGCGGCGTCTGCAAATTCATCGACGGGGAGCGAGACGACAGTGAGTTGGTGGGGCAAGGTGATCGGCGGGACATTCGGCTTCCTGCTGGGCGGACCGCTCGGGGCGTTGTTGGGTGTCGCCCTCGGGCACAATTTCGATCGGGGGATGGAGCGGATTCGGTTGAGCCACGCCCAGCCCGGTGGCTCCGAACGCATCAAGGCCGCTTTTTTCGCGGCCACCTTTGCGGTCATGGGCTACATCGCCAAAGCGGACGGACGGGTTTCCGAAGACGAGATCCGTATGGCCGAAGCGGTGATGGACCACATGGAGCTGTCGCCCGATCAGCGTCAGGCGGCGATCCGTCTGTTCCAGGAGGGCAAGGAACCGGGGTTCGACCTGGACGCCGTCCTCGCCCAGTTCCGCGACGAATGCCGGCGCCGGCGCCATCTGCTGTTGATGTTCCTGGAGATTCAGCTGCAGGCGGCGTATGCCGACGGCAGTCTGCATGTGGCCGAGGAGCGCGCTCTGCACCATATCTACAGCCGGCTGGGGATCACCGGCTTCGAGTTCCGGCAGCTGGAAGGCATGGTGCGCGCCGCGCGGGGCTTCGCCGGCGCCGGCGCCGGTGCGGGCCCGGGGCCGGGCGGAGCGGGCCGGGGCCGCCCCACTCCGAGCCGTGCCCGGATTCAGCACGCCTACACCGTGTTGGGCGTTTCCCCGCAAGCCTCCGATGCGGAAGTCAAGAGAGCCTACCGGCGCCTGATGAGCCAGCACCATCCCGACAAGCTGGTGGCCAAGGGGCTGCCCGAGGAGATGATGAAGCTCGCCACCGAAAAAGCCCAGGAAATCCGCGCCGCCTACGATACGGTGCAGGAAGCCCGCAAGGGCGCGGGCTGAAGGGCTACCAGTAGCGGCCGCCGGCGGCGATCGCCACCACGATCAGGCCGATGGTGAGATTGAGGCCTATCAGTTTGCGGATCTGTCCCAGTCGCCGGCCGCCTTCCTTGAAGTCCTGGGCGGCGACCGCCTGATTGAGCCGCCGATAGGGCGCGAAGAACACGTGGAAGTAGATCAGCATCATGATGATGCCCAGGCCCTGCATGATCTGCACGTACATGGGTGCCGTCCCCATGCCCCCGAACACGCTGAACATCATCCAGTAGCCGGTCACCAGCAGCAGGACCACGGCTATCCACACCCAGGGAAAGAACCGGCCGAAGGTGGCGGACCACAGGGGCAGTCTCTGGGGCGGGTCCAGCAGCTGCGCCGCCGCCGGCCGCAGAGCCA
>DATFML010000153.1:0-6144 GCA_035266965.1 Gammaproteobacteria bacterium | reverse complement strand
TGGCTTCCCATGCGTCAGCCCAGCTCGTGGGGACCATGGGAGCAGCGTCGGTACCACTGCTTTTGCAGAAGAAGAATTCTTTTCCGTGCTTTCCGTGTCTTCCGTGGCGCTTTTGATTTTTTTCTGTCGGCCGCCCCGGCCGGCGAAGCTATCACGTCCTGTCGCTCAGCCCTTGAGCTTGAGCAGGATTGCCTTGATGTGGTGGGCGTTCAGGCGTGCGCGGGCGTCGTTGAGGGCGCCGAGATTGGTGTAGGGTCCGATCCGTACCCGGTTCCAGGTCTGGTTGTTGTTGATGGTAACGGTCTGGATGCTGGCTTCCAGGCCCAGCAGCGCCAGCTTGGCCTTGAGCTCATCCGCCTGCTTGTGGTTTTGGAAGGAGCCGACCTGCAGGAGATACTTGCCGGGTTTTTCCACCTGCCGGACACCCTTGCGGGTGCTGCCGGTGATGTCATGGTCCGGCACCACCACTTCCTGCTCCGGAAGGATGGTGTAGAAATCGAACTTGGGTTTCGGCGGCGGCGGTATCTTGACCGGCTTTGTCTTGTGCACCGAACGCGCATCCTGGTCGATGGGGTGGGGCAGAGGCGCGGCCAAGGTGGTGTGCGCCGTCCTGTGGGAGGCCGTGGACGGCTCACCCTTCAGGTACACCAGGAAGGCGACGAACAGTCCGGCCAGCAGGCCGGTCGCCAGCCACAGCCAACCGGGCGCCCCTTTTCTGGAGGGCCGGCGGTTGGCGCGATGCTTGTAATCGCGCGCCATGGTGCTACATAGCCTCCGGTGCCGACACGCCCAACAGCCCCAGGCCGTTGGCAAGCACCTGGCGGGTGGCTTCGATCAGGTTCAACCGGGCGTTGCGCAAGGTGCTGTCCTCGACCAGGAACTGGTGAGCGTTGTAGTAGGTGTGCAGGTCGTTGGCCAGCTCCCGCAGGTAATGGGCGAGCTGGTGGGGCTCATGCTGCAGGGCCGCCGTTTCCACCACTTCGGGGTAGCGCGACAGGCTGACCATCAGTGCATCCTCGTGGGCTTCATGCAGCAGATGCAGGTGCCCTGCGCCTTCGTCCCGGTCCCAGGTCAGGCCCTTTTCCTGCAGCTGGCGCATGACGCTCCTGATGCGGGCGTGGGCGTACTGGATGTAGTACACCGGGTTGTCGCTGGACTGGGACTTGGCCAGGTCCAGGTCGAAGTCCAGGTGCTGCTCGCACTTGCGCATGACATAGAAGAAGCGGGCCGCATCGTTGCCCACTTCCCGGCGCAGCTCCCGCAGGGTGACGAACTCCCCCGAGCGGGTGGACATCTGCACCTTCTCGCCGCCCCGGTACAGGATGGCGAACTGCACCAGCAGCACATCGAGCTTGCCAGGATCGTCCCCCAGGGCCGCCAGGGCGGCCTTCACCCGGGGCACGTAGCCGTGGTGGTCGGCGCCCCACACGTCGATGACCCGTTCGTAGCCGCGCTCCAGCTTGTTCATGTGGTAGGCGATGTCGGAGGCGAAGTAGGTGGTCTGGCCGTTTTCCCGCACCACCACCCGGTCTTTCTCGTCGCCGAAGCCGGTGGACCGGAACCATACCGCCCCGTCCTGCTCGTAAAGCTGTCCCGCGTCCCGGAGGCGGTCGATGGCCCGTTGCACGGCGCCGGTTTCGGTCAGGGAGCGCTCGGAGAACCAGTCGTCATACTCCACCCCGAATTCGCGCAGGTCCTGGCGGATGTCGGACAGGATGGTGTTCAGGCCCAGGTCGAACACCTTGCGGTAGCTCTCGGCCCCCAGCAATTCCCGCGCGCGCTGGATGAGGCCGTCGATATGGGCTTCCTTGTCGCCGTCGGGGGCGTCGGCGGGTATGCCTTCGAAGACTTCGGCGGCGCCATGGCGCAGTTCGTCGCCGTGGGTGCGATGCACGGTGGCGGCGATGTCGAAGACGTAGTCGCCCTTGTAGCCGTTGCTGGGGAAGGCGATCGTCTCGCCGCACAGCTCCAGGTAGCGCAGGTACACACTGGCCGCCAGGATATCCATCTGGCGCCCGGCGTCGTTGACGTAGTACTCGCGGTGGACCCGGTAGCCCACCGCCGCCAGCAGGTCGGCCACCGTGGCCCCGTAGGCCGCGCCGCGGCCGTGGCCCACGTGCAGCGGCCCGGTGGGGTTGGCGGACACGAACTCCACCTGCACCGGACGGCCGCCGCCCGCGTCGCTGCGCCCGTAGTCGCTGCCGCGGTTCAGGATGTCGCCGATGACCGCGTGATAGGCCGCCGGCGTGAGGTGGAAATTGATGAATCCGGGGCCGGCCACCTCGGTCCTGCGCACCTGGTCGCTGGTGGGCAGGGCGCCCACCAGTGCCTCGGCCAGCTCCCTCGGCTTGCGCCGCGCCGGTTTGGCCAGGGTCATGGCCAGGTTGCTGGCAAAGTCGCCGTGGGCGCGGTCCCGGGTGCGCTCCACCGCCACCGGCACATCGAGGGGCGTGGGCAGCTCGCCGCGGGCCTGCAACTCGGCGAGGGCGGCGTGGAGCAGTTGAGCGAGGTGATTCTTCATGGATCCGTTCAGCCGCAATTCGGAATACCGTCGGCCGGTACGGCAACGGTGGTTGGAGCCGGTATTATCCCTGCTCCCATATATCTTGCAACCGCGGGCCGGCGCGCGCCTTCGCTACAGGGTGTCCACGGGATCCACGTCCAGGGACCAGCGCACGCGCCGGCTGCTTTTGTCGGACTTCAGCGTCGTCAGCCAGCCATCCAGCAGTCGGTGCAGGACGGCACGCTCTTCGGCCTGAACCATGAGTTGGGCGCGAAAGCGCCCGGCCCGGCGCTCCATGGGAGCCGGTACCGGTCCCCACAGCTCCACTCCCGGAACGGCCAGCGCCTCGGCCAGCTCCCGGGCATGGTCGAGAAAGTCGTTGGGCGCCTCCCGGTCGGGCGATTCGGCGCGCAGCAGCGCCAGGCACGCATAGGGCGGCAGCCGCGCCGCCCGCCGTTCGTCCAGGGCCGCTGCGGCAAAGGCCGGATAACCGTCCGTCACCAGCAGCCTGAGCAGCGGATGGTCCGGATGATGGGTTTGGACCACCACCTCCCCCGGGCGGTTCGCCCGGCCGGCGCGGCCGGCCACCTGCACGATGAGCTGCGCCATGCGCTCGCTGGCCCGGAAATCCGCCCCGAACAGGCCCTGGTCGGCGTCCAGGATGGCCACCAGGGTGACATCGGGGAAATGGTGACCCTTGGCGATCATCTGGGTGCCCAGCAGGATGCGCCCCTCGCCGGCCCGGGCGCGGGTGAGCAGTTCCTGCAGCTCGCCCTTGCGGCGGGTGGTGTCCCGGTCGATGCGCACCAGGGTCTGGTCCGGGAAATGTCGGCGCAGGGCCTGTTCGATGCGCTCGGTGCCCGACCCCAGGGCCCGCAGGTCGGTGCTCCCGCACTGGGGGCATTGGCGGTCCACGGGGCGCTGACTGCCGCAGTGATGGCAGCGCAGCTGGCGGCTGCCCTGGTGCAGGGTCATGTGGGCGTCGCAGCGCCTGCACTCGGCCACCCAGCCGCATTCGTGGCACAACAGGGTGGGCGCGAAGCCCCGCCGGTTCAGGAACAGCAGCACCTGGCCATCCGCCGCCAGGTGGCGTCCTATCCGTGCCAGCAGCGGCGCGGACAGGTGATCCTCCATGGGTTGATGGCGCACATCCAGCAGCTCGATACGCGGCGTTTCGGCCTGTCCGGCCCGCTGGGGCAGGGGCAGCAGGTGGTAGCGGCCCTGGCGGGCGTTGTGCAGGCTCTCCAGGGCCGGTGTCGCCGAGCCCAGCAGCACCGGCACCGCCGCCCGCTGGGCGCGCAGCACCAGCAGGTCGCGGGCCGAGTAGCGCAGCCCTTCCTGCTGTTTCAGGGAGGCGTCGTGTTCCTCGTCCACGATGAACACGGCCGGTTTGCGCAGGGGTGTGAATACCGCCGAGCGGGTTCCGATCACGATGCGCGCCTCGCCGCTGCGAGCCGCTTCCCAGGCCTGCAGGCGCTCGCCGTCGCTGAGCCCCGAGTGCAGCACCGCCAGCGGCAGCGCGAAGCGGCGCGCAAAGCGGGTGACCAGTTGGGGCGTCAGGCCGATCTCCGGCACCAGCACCAGGGCCTGGCTGCCGTCACGGGCCAGGGCCGCGGCGATGACCCGCAGATAGACTTCGGTCTTGCCGCTGCCGGTGACGCCCTCCAACAGGAAAGCGGCGAAGCGGCCGAGGCTGTCCACGACCGCGGTGACGGCGTTCTGCTGGGCGTCGCTGAGCGCCGGCGGCGTCTCGGGGTCGGCGGTCCGGGGCGGACTCAGCGAAGGCCGCGGCGCGCGCTCCACCCAGCCCTTGGCGAGCATGGCGCGCAGAGTCGCGGCTGCCGGCGTGCTCCGGTCCGCATTGAGGGCGGACCCCGGCAGCCCTTCGGGCGTGTCCCGCAGCCGTTCCAGCAGCTCGGCCTGGCGGGGCGCCCGGGACCTCAGGGCCGCGGTGTCCACCGCACCGCCCTGGTCGGTCAAGCGCCAGTGGCGCAGGGTTGTCTGGCGCCCGGAGCGGCCCTGGCGCAGCAGCACCGGCAGGGCGGTGGCCAGCGCCTCGCCCTCCGGGTGGTGGTAGTAGCGGCTCGCCCAGGCCGCCAGAGCGAGAATGTCGGCCGGCAGGGCCGGCTCCGTGTCCAGTACCTGCAGTGCCCGCTTCAGACGCTGGGGCGCGACTTCGCTGCCGGTGGCGACTTCCAGCAGGATTCCCACACGGCGACTGCGACCGAAAGGGATCAGTAGCCGTACGCCCGGGCGCAGGATCGCGCGGTCGCAGTCGGCCGGCGGCAGGTAGTCGAAGGCCCCCTGCAGGGGTGCCGGTACCGCGACCCGCAGAATGGGTTCGCGGGCCAACCTATCGGAGCTCTCGGAAAGTGTCATGGCGGTGCGGATGAAGAAGCCCAGTTAGCGGCCGAGGCTAAGCTATGTTGTCACCAAATGACCCTAACTTGTTATCCCGCCAAGGGTATGACGTTTATCCACAAAACCTGTGGATAACTCTGTGGAAGCTTTGGGGTCAAAACGCTCTAAGCCGCGTCGTCATTACAGTTTTGTTAAATTGGCGAAATGCTGACCGCCGTATTAATGGGTTTTGTGATCAATAAGTTACAAATTATTAGTAGATGCTGATGCACCTATGTGCCGCTACGGTGCGGAGTCGTCGAACCCTTGACGCCGACTGTGCATAAACTGGGAAAAGGGCTGTCGAAAGCCTTGCAATCCCTTCTCCGCTATGTTTGGGAATCGGGGCCGAAATCGGGTGCCGGCAGGCCGTCCAGGCTGCGGGCGTTCTTGTTGCGGCGGTATGCCTCCAGCCCCTCGGGGCCCTTGCGGGTGGCCCACTCCGCCAGCGTTTCCCGCTCGCTCCGGTAGTCCATCAGCGGCACCCCGAACCCGCACGAGGTCTGGATCCGTTCCACATCCACGACCACGATCTGTCTTACCCCTGGTAATTGTGCGGGAAAACGGGGCCGGTAGTCCGGCCACCCCTCGTCGGCAGGTACGATGACCCGGCCATGCCCGTACAGCCTGAGGATGCGGGGCTTCCCGCTGAAGGCGCAGAACATCACCGTGATTCGTCCGTTTTCCTGCAGGTGGGCGGCGGTCTCGTTGCCGCTGCCGGTCAGGTCGATGTAGGCGACCTGGTGGGGTCCGAGCACCCGGAAGGTATCCAGGCCCCGGGGGGAGACATTGACATGGCCGTCGGCGGCCAGTGGCGCGCTGGCGACGAAGAACAGCGGCTGCTCACCGATCCAGGCGGCGAATTCGGGGGTGATTTCGGGGTGGGTCGCTGCCATGGGGCCTCCGGGCGGTGACAGGTCGAAATCCAGCGTTGCCCTGCCATGCTACCACCCGGGCCGGTCCGCCGCTGCGTGTTTCCCTGGGGAGGGGGGCCACTCGGCGCCGCCTGGCCACCGGGGTCGCAAAGAATGGGTTCCCCGCCGCCCGCGGGCGAGCCCGCAGGAACCCGTTGCGAGGCGTGAGCCGCGCCGCCCGACCTCTTTGATCGGGCACGACTCCGGGTGCTCTCTGTGAGCTCTGTGAGCTCTGTGAGCTCTGTGGCGGCACTGCCGTACCCCGCGTGTGCCCGAGGGGGCGGGGATGCACCGTTCGACGTGCAGAACGCCGGTTCCGGAGGCGCC
>DATFML010000152.1:0-4446 GCA_035266965.1 Gammaproteobacteria bacterium | reverse complement strand
CCGGGACTGGGCCGAAGCGGATCGCATCCGGGACCAGCTTGCGGCACGGGGCATCGAGCTCGAGGACGGCCCCGGGGGAACGACCTGGCGGCGTGGCTGAAGCCGTCGCTCGCGATTATGCCCTTCCCGGGGGGCGGTCGGAGGAAGCGGCGAGCCCCTGGTGGCGCAGCGCGGCCTCCAGGGTGTTCTGCAGCAGCGTCGCGATGGTCATCGGGCCGACACCGCCCGGCACCGGGGTGATCCAGGCCGCCCGTTCCCGCGCCGTGTCGAACTGGACATCGCCCGCAAGCCGTCCGTCCGCCAGGCGGGTGGTACCGGCGTCGATCACGATCGCCCCCGGCCGCACCCAATCCCCCGGAATGAGCCCCGCCTTGCCGACCGCGACGATCAGTATCTCGGCCCTCTCGACCTCGGCTCGCAGATCGCGGGTGAACCGGTGGCACACAATGGTGGTGGCGCCGGCGAGGAGCAGCTCCAGGGCCATCGGGCGACCCACGATGTTTGAGGCGCCCACGACCACCGCCCGCTGCCCGTGCAGGTCGATGCCCGTTTCGCCGAGCAGGGTGATGATCCCGCGTGGGGTGCAGGCCCTCAGGAGCGGAACCCGCTGGGCGAGCCGGCCAACGTTGTAAGGGTGAAAACCGTCGACGTCCTTGCCCGGATCGATCAGCTCGATCACCGTGGCACCGGGGATATGCGGCGGGAGCGGGACCTGCACCAGGATCCCGTCGACGCCGTCATCGCGGTTGAGCTCGCCGATCAGCTCGTAGAGCTCGCCGGCCGGAATGTCTGCCGGGAGATCGAAGGCGTGGGAAACGATGCCCACTTCGTCGCAGGCCCGGCGCTTGTTGCGCACGTATACCTGCGAAGCGGGGTCATGTCCCACCAGAACCACCGCCAAGCCGGGCACCCGCCCGCCGGCGGCGCGCAGGTTCCCGACCCGCCGGGCCACATCCTGGCGAATGCGGGCGGCGAGCTTCTTGCCATCCAGGATATTCGCGGTCATGGGCTGCCCATGGTGGCACTTGGACCGGCATCGACCATCCCGGGCGGGCCGGCCGGCAGTGTCCGCCGGTCGCTGTCGGCGCAGAGTTTCGCACGCGCCGGCGCGGGCGCACAAGCGCCGGCGGCCGATTGACCTTCCCGGGGCCCGCGGGTATGATTGCAGCCCTTGCGCAGGGCGCCCCCGGATATTCTGAAAGCCGTAACGATCCGGGCTCACCGGGGTATAGCGCAGCTTGGTAGCGCGCCTGCTTTGGGAGCAGGAAGTCGGGGGTTCGAATCCCTCTACCCCGACCATTATCGCGTCAGGGGATCCTGGCAACGTCTGTCCGGCGCCTGTAGCTCAACCGGATAGAGCATCGGCCTTCTAAGCCGAGGGTTGCAGGTTCAAGTCCTGCCAGGCGCGCCATTCTCGGATACACGCGCCGCGATGGTGGACGTAGCTCAGTTGGTAGAGCTCCGGATTGTGGATCCGGCGGTCGTGGGTTCGAGCCCCATCGTCCACCCCATTTGCCCGCGCCGCGCGAGCCGGAGAGAAAACAAAGACGGGCCGTTAGCTCAATTGGTAGAGCAGCTGACTCTTAATCAGTAGGTTCAAGGTTCGAGTCCTTGACGGCCCACCAATGCCGCCCTGCACCCGTCAGGTGCGGGGCGTCTTGCATTACTGTGCGGATGAGCCCGGCGCGTCGGCGCGAGCCCACGGACGCCCGAGGCAGCTCCGGGTTACCGGCATATCAAGCAGGTTTGCGAGAGGAGACCCCAATAGCGTATACATCGTGTTTTCGGCGTGGCCGGACGGGCCGCATCCGGAAGCCGGTATCAACTCGTATCCGGGAAGACGTGGCGGCAACGAGGCGGCGCTGATAACCTGCCGCCCTGTGTTGCTGCGGACGTCGCCTCGACGCCGGCAGGCCGCCGGTCGCATCGGCAGGGCATGTCCGAGGCGGTGCTCGCCACTCGCGCCCGCGCCTGAACGTAATCCTTGTCATTCCGAAGGCCGTAACAATGAGCATGAGAGCGAGTCTTGCGCCCCGGAGGGCGGTATGCAGTGCGTTGTTTGGAGTGTTTCTGGCGTGCGCACTGGCGTTGCCGGCGCGTGCGGCGGGCAACGGCGGGGGCTATGAGCCGCAGCCGACGCCGTCGACGATGGAGCCGAAGGCGTCGAAGACGCTGTTGCTGGACGTGACGCGTGCGGACGGCCACTACGTGGCGGTGGGGGTCCGGGGGATCATACTGCTTTCGGGCAACGGCAAGGATTGGAAGCAGGTGCAGGCGCCGGCGGATTCGCCGCTGACGTCGGTGGGATTTGCGCCGGGCACGGGTGACGGCTGGGCCGTGGGGCATGACGGGACGATTCTGCACACGGTGGACGGAGGCAAGACGTGGAAGCTGCAGCGCTGGGTGTGGGGCAAGCAGCAGACGTTTCTGGACGTGCTGGCGCTGAGCAAGCAGCGGGTGCTGGCGGTGGGTTCGTACGGGTTGATGCTGGAGAGCACGGACGGGGGGTCGCACTGGAAGCGGGTGCAGGTGGTGCCGAAGGACGCGCTGAACCAGGCGAACCTGAACCAGATTGTGCGTTTGAGCAACGGGGACCTGTTCATTGCGGCGGAGTTCGGGCAGGTGTACCGGTCGACGGATCACGGGGATCACTGGAAGCAGATCCAGACGCCGTATGACGGGACGCTGTTCGGGATGCTCAATCCGACGGGTCAGACGCTGGTGGCGTACGGGCTGCGGGGTCACGTGTACCGTTCGGACGACGAGGGCAAGCACTGGCGTCAGATCGGGACGCCGACGGAGAAGAGCCTGTACTGCGGGACGCTGATGGGCAACGGGCGGATTGCGCTGGGGGGTCAGAACGGGACGGTTCTGGTGAGTGATCCGGGGACGCTGACGAAGTTCGAGAAATACGCGCTGCCGTCGGGGCAGACGGTGTCGGCGCTGTATCCGCTCAAGGGCGGCGGGGTGCTGGCGCTGGACTCGAACGGCACGCACATCATCACGGCGGCGGATCTCAAGCCCGCCAACCTGTCGCAGTAGAGGGGATTCCCGGCAATGGCATACGAAAAAGCCGTCAGCAAGATCGAAAGCTTCGCCTTCCGCTTCCGGATCCTGATCATCCTGGCCTTCGCGGCAGTGACCATCTTCATGGGCTACATGGCCACGCATACGCGGATCGAGGCCGGGTTCCAGAAGATGGTGCCGCTGCAACACCCGTACATGCAGACGTACGTGAAATACCGGTCCGAGTTCGGCGGGGCGAACCGGATCCTGGTCTCCCTCTACCAGAAGAAGGGAGACATGTTCAACAAGACCTTCTTCAACGAGCTGCAGGAGGTCACCAACGCGGTCTTCTTCATCCCCGGCGTGGAGCGCGGCCACGTCAAGTCCATCTTCACCCCCAACGTGCGCTACGTGGAGGTCACCGAGCAGGGCCTGAAGGGCGGCAACGTCATACCGTCGAACTTCTCGCCGTCCGAGCAGGGCTTCGACCACGTTCGCCAGAACATCATCAAGTCGGGACAGATCGGGCGCCTGGTGACCAACGACTTCCACGGCGCGATGGTGCAGGCGGAGCTGCTGGACCGGAATCCCGACACCGGCAAGAAGATCGACTACATCAAGATCGCCCACGAGCTCCGGCACATCCGCGAGAAGTACCAGACGCCGAACATCCGCATCCACATCATCGGCTTCGCCATGGAGACCGGCGACATCGCCGACGCCACCGGCGCGGTGATGCGCTTCTTCGCGATCTCCTTCCTGGTCACGGCGCTGCTGCTGTACCTCTACTCGGGCTCGTTCAAGCTGACCGTCCTGCCACTGACCACCTCGGCCACGGCCGTGCTGTGGATGTTCGGGATCCTGAACCTGCTCGGCTACGCCATCGATCCGATGAGCATCCTGGTGCCCTTCCTGATCTTCGCCATCGGCGTCAGTCACGGCGTGCAGATGATCAACGGCTGGATGCAGGACATACTCGAGGCCGGACATACCGGCCTGGACGCGGCGCGCGGCGCGTTCCGGCGATTGCTGGTGCCCGGCTCCACGGCGCTGATCACCGATACTCTGGGCTTTGCCACGATCGTCCTGATCAACATCAAGATGATCCAGGATACCGCCCTGATCGCGACCATCGGCGTGGCGACCATCGTCCTGACCAACCTGTTCCTGCTGCCGCTGCTGCTGTCGTTCACGAAGATGCGCAACCTGGAGCTGTTCCGGGAGCGCCAGCGCCGGCGCAACGACTTCGGCGACCGCATCTGGCGTCGCCTTTCGGCCCTGACCGACCGTGGTCCCGCCGTCGTGGCCCTGCTCATCGCCGTGGCGCTGCTGGGCTTCGGGCTGGTCGAGGGACAGCAGGTCAAGATCGGCGACCAGAAGCCGGGTGTGCCGGAGCTGCGCGAGAACTCCCAGTACAACAAGGACGCCCGCGCGATCGTC
>DATFML010000151.1:0-10572 GCA_035266965.1 Gammaproteobacteria bacterium | reverse complement strand
GAAGTGGCCATCTTCTCGAACCCGGGCACATTGCCCATCAGCAGGTTCGGCATGGGCCAGCTGATGTTCTGGAACCACTTCGGACCGAAGGGCATCTTCATGGGCATGGAGGGGTTGCCCACCGGCGTGACCCGGCCTTCGTCCTGGAAATGCTTCTTCAGCAGCAGCAGGCCGTAGAAGGTGAAGAACATGGTGGTCTCCCAGCCCAGCGCCGCGGCGGTGGAGGCCAGGATAAAGGGCGGATAGGCCCAATCCAGTGTGCCCTTGGTGGCGATGATCGCCATGGACGGTGTCTTGCTCTCCTCGATTTCCTTGAGCTTGGTGGGCAGCAGCTCGTCGAGCTTCTGGCTCAGCCACTGGTCCATCTGTTCCTTGTCCAATGCCGTGGTGGAAGTGGTGGTGGTGTCTGTCGGCATGGGTGTCTCCTGGGTCGGGTTGGTACAGGGCGCTGGACGTACTTTACATACTGTCCGGTATGCCTATAGACTACGGACCAACTAGCTGGTTTGTCAAGGCCGGCGGGGACCGATACAGGGTCATGTATAGCAGTTCCCCAGCCCCTTGCACGTCCGAACGATCCGCTAAGTCCCTGTGGTAATATGGCGAGGCCTTTCTCACAGGGATCGTTCCGTCGTTCTGAAGGTGCCGCCATGAAATCCGAAACCCAAGCCGCCGTACGCAGCGAGCGCAACCCCGATGCGACCCGCCAGAGAATCCTGCAAGCCGCGTTCGAAGAGATCTACCGAAAAGGTTTTCAGGGCATGCGTCTGGACGATCTGCTGGCGGCCACCGGCTTGACCAAGGGGGCTCTCTATCACCACTTCACCAACAAGCAGGCCCTCGGTTATGCGGTGGTGGACGAGGTCATTCGTCCCATGGTGGAGGATGTCTGGATACGGCCGCTGGAAGCGGCGGCGGATCCCCTGGTCGAGCTGATCGGCTTGCTGGAGCATATCGGTGAGAACATGGGCGAACGGCTGGTCACGGTAGGGTGTCCGTTGAACAACCTTGCCCAGGAAATGTCGCCCCTCGACGAAGGCTTCCGGGAGCGCCTGGGGGAGGTCTTCGGCGCCTGGCGGTCGGCGGTGGCGGGAGCCCTCGAACGGGCCAAGCAGCAGGGCAATCTGCGTTCGGAGCTGGATACGGAACGGACCGCTACCTTCGTGGTGGCGGCCCTGGAAGGCGGCATCGGCCTGTCGAAGAACGCCCAGGACCCGCAGCGCTTTGCCGAGTGTTCCGCCGCCCTGGTGGACTATCTGGGCTCTCTCGGTCCCCAGGGGGCCGAGTCGCCGCGGATCCAGCGTGCGAGGGCTGTCGGCTGAGCGAGCCTGCCCGCCGGTGGGTCGCATCGGGTCTACCTCGAAACTGCCTGCGTGAGTAGTAGCTCTGCCGCGCCGGGCTGGTTACCAGTGGGAGATAAAGATGCGCGGCACCCGTATCCAGGTGCCGCGCGACCGGTAGGCGGAGGAGTGGCCCCGGAAGTCTGCGCGTCCGCACGACAATCCATTTCAATTTCCGCACGTCTCAGGTGCCGCCCTCCCTGGCATGCGCGCACCTGCTCCGGCATGCCCTGGCAACCCGGCAAAAGACCCCGCCCGGGGCTTGGGGACGGGGCCGCCGCGCCGGCCGCAGCCGGCGCTCATACACGGCTTAGCGCGACTGGCCGCGCAGGTGTTTTCCGAACAGCCCCATGAACTGCAGTGCCTGCTGGTTGCCCGGCTGCGACATGATCTTCCAGAGTCCGGCGATGCCCCCCTTGGGCGGCGGCTGTTGTTCGAACTCTTCGGAGGCCTTCAGCAGGGCTTCGCCGAAGCGTACCAGCACGCCCTGGACCTCTTCACGCAGCAGCAGATCGAGCACCTGGGTCAGCGCACCGTTGCGGGTGAGCCGGTCCATCAGGCACAGGCCTTCGCTGAACACCGACGCCATGCGGGCGATCATCTCGTCGTTGACGGCGTCTTCCGCGGATCCCACCACCCGGGCGAGCTGCACGATGCGGTCCAGGTCGCCACTCTCCACCAGGGCGGAGATGGTGGGCAACGCCTTCACGATACCGCTGCGATTGACCCGGTCCAGCAGGTCCAGGCCTTCGGTCACGGTACCGGCGACCCGTCCGACCATTTCCTCGGACATGGCGTCTTCGGCCGCCCCCAGGACCCGTGCCAGGTGGGCCACCCGTTCCAGATCGCCGCTTTCCACCATGCGGTTGATGGTGGGCAGGGCGGCAGCCAACTGGCTGCGATTGACCTGGTCGAGCAGGTCCATGCCGTCGCCCAGGGTGGCCGACAGGCGACCGACAATGTCGTCGGACATGGCATCCTGGGCGGAGCCCACCACCCTGGCCAACTGCACCAGGCGTTCCAGATCGCCGTTTTCCACCAGTGTCGAGATCGCCGGCAGAGCCTGGGCCACGCCGCTGCGGTTGACGCGGTCCAGCAGGTCCAGGCCGTCACCGACGGTGGCGGACAGGCGGTTGACGATGTCGTCGCTCAGGGCATCCCGAGCGCCTTCCAGCACCCGTACGAGCTCATTCACCGGGGCTGCCGAGCCCTCGCCCGGAGGGGACGTCGCTTGTTCCTTGGGCTGGCTCATGATGCACCTCCTTTACAGCAAGCCGCGGGCGGATGCCCAGTACAGCTTGTTGTAGGCCATCTTGAACCAGTGCACCGCCTTGGTCGGCGGCTTCGGATCCGGCGGGTTCTGGTAGTTGAACATCGCGTAGGTGGCGCGGTCCTTGCCGGCCTCGATGAAGCAGAACACCTTGCCGTCGTAGTCCCGTACCGGCACACCGATCTTCACTGTCGCGGCGATGTTCTCGGCCAGGGCGTCGGCCTCGAAGTGGGCGGTGGAGCCGGCCTTGCTGATGGGCAGATTGGTGGTGTCGCCCAGCACGAACACGTTCTCCCGGCCCTCCATGTTCAGGCGGTGCCGGTCGGTGGGGATCCAGCCGCTGGCGCCCAGGCCGTTCTTCTCGATCACTTCCATGCCCTTGTGGGCCGGGATGGTGATCAGCATGTCGTAGTTGACCTCGGTGCCTTCCTCGCTTCTGAGCACCTTCTTGTCGCCGTCGACCTCCTTCATGTTGAACAGGGTCTCGTAGGTGATGCCCAGGCGCTCGAACTCCGGGGTCGCCCACTTGGCCACGTTCTCCAGGCTGTGGGTGCGGCCGATGGGATAGGTGTAGTGCAGCTGTACCTTGTCCAGGATGCCGCGCTCCTTGAAGTAGTCGTGCAGCATGAAGGTGATTTCCAGCGGCGCCATGGGGCACTTGTGGGGCACGCCCACGGCGATCACCACCTTGCCGCCCTGGAACGCGTTCAGGCTCTTGAACATCTTGACCGCCGATTCCTCCGTGTAGAAGTACTCGGCATGCTCGGCGAGCCCGGGGATGCCCTCGGGATGGATGCGCGAGCCGGTGGCGATGGCGATGATGTCGTACTCGTAGCTCTTGCCGGACTTGGCCTTGACCTTGTTGTTGTCCAGGTCGAATTCCTCCACCGGATCGACGTGGAACTCGATGCCCGGCTCCAGCAGGCCGGCCTGGTCGCGATACAACTCGTCAGGGACCATGCGGCCCACGGCCACGTACAGCAGACCCGGCTGATACATGTGCTTGTCGGATGCCGAAAGCATGGTGATCTTGGCCTTGCCGGCCTTCATTTCCCCATGCAGTCGGCGCGCGAGGTTGTTGGCCAGGATGGTCCCACCCATACCGCCGCCTACGATCAGTATTTTCATCGTTCTCCTCCTGTCCTGCGTTGGTGATCAACGATTCCCTTTCGGTGGGACCCGGCGCGACCGCGATTCAGGTCCCCATTCCCTGTCTACGGCCGTAACCCTGCTACTTTGTCTTGCGTACCCGGATATGCCATACGCCGTCCTTTTCTTCGGAGCCAACCATTTCGTGGCCCACCTTGTTGACCCAGTCCGGCACGTCCGCCACCGATCCCTTGTCGGTGGAAAGCAACTCCAGCACGTCGCCAACCTCGATCTGTTTCATGTTGGAGATCAACTCCATCAGCGGGCCGGGGCAGAAGCTCCCGCGCGCATCGACGACCTTCACATTCTCTTCGCTCATGCTCACATTCCCGTAGCCAAAACTCTTTAATCGATCGCCTGTGGTCAGAAAACCAGGATCTGGCCGCCGCCGGCGTCGCTCAGAAAGCGGGTCAGGCCCAGGGGGCCGTCCAGCATTTCGTCCAGGTCGTCTTCCGACACCTCCAATACGTCCATTGCCATCGAGCAGGCGTAGACCTTGGCGCCCCCCAGTTCCTTGGCCTGTTCGAACAGCTGCTTGAAGGGGGGTACGTTCTTGCCGGCCATCAACTCGCCCATTTCGCCCTCGTGGGGCGGCTTGGCGTCGCGACCTTTGACAAAATACGGCAGGGCGTTCATGGACAGGAAGATGCAGATGTCCATGCCGCTCACCGAACCTGTCGCAGCGGTCATGGCTGCCATCTGGATGCGTTCGTGCATACCCGAGACGCACATGATGCTGATTCGATCCGTCATGGTGTTTCCTCGTAGGCAGGTTGCAAACTCCGGCGCTTGCCGTCGTGCGTTGGGTGCGGATCGCACCACCCCGGTCCGGGTGCGCTCCATGCCCGGGGTGTTCGCAGCGCAACGCGGACCGCGCTGATCGACGGTCTCGAAAACCGCGCTGCTGCATAGCTATCAAGAACCGTGCCAGCCCATGGAGGGGCCTTTCGCGGATCCGGGCGCCGGCCTTTCTTCGTCTAATTATAGGCTCCGGACCGGCAACGCGGAGCAAAGGTTCCGGAGAGGTTCGAAATCCGCCGGCGGGCAGCCCGCCCCGGACCCTGGCGGGCGGACAGGGCACCGGTGGGCGGGGTGTCGGAAGGCACGGTCGCAGCGGGTCTGAGGACGGGGGCGGGGCTTGTAATGACGGTCCGGTGGGAGGACGATAACACCATGACGGTGTCACGACATGTCATGACAACAACTGACACAAACAGCACCCGAGAACAGGGGTGGCAGATGACAGACGAGACGGCTCCCAAGCCGAGTTGCGAGCAGATCATCGATATCCTGCCCGATCCCTTCGTGGTGATCGACCGGAACTACAACATCGTGGCGGCCAACCGCAGTTACCGGGAACGCTATGGCGCCGGTCGGCAGGACGTGGTGGGCCGGCACTGCTACGAGATATCCCATCATTCCTCGGTGCCCTGCAGCCGCAACGGCGAGCACTGTCCCCTGGAGGAGACCCTGCGCAGTCGTCAGGTCACCCAGGTCATGCATGTGCACTACGACAGCGCCGGACGGGAGGAGTACGTACAGCTCAATGGCACGCCGCTGCTCGACGACAACGGGCAGGTGAAGTACATGGGCGAGTATATCTACCCGGTGGGCGCGCCGCGCGAGGACGACGGCGCCCATCTGGTGGGCCGCTCGCGGGCGCTGCTGCGGGTCACCAGTCTGTTGCAGCGGGTCGCTCCCACCCAGACCACGGTGCTGTTTCTGGGCGAAAGCGGCGTCGGCAAGGAGGAAGTCGCCAAGTACGTACACCACTTTTCGCGGCGGACCAACGGCCCGTTCGTGGTGGTCGATTGCGGCGTGCTGGGCGAGCAGCTCATCGAGAGTGAGCTGTTCGGGCACGAGCGGGGTGCCTTCACCGGTGCGGATCGACGCAAGAAGGGACTGTTCGAAGCGGCTCACAAGGGCACCCTGTTCATCGACGAGATCGGGGAACTGCCCCTGGCGCTGCAGAGCAAGCTGCTGCGGGTGCTGGAAACCGGCACCATCCGGCGCCTGGGCGGCACCGATTACGTGAGCGTGGACGTGCGGGTGCTGGCCGCCACCAACCGTAACATCCAGGCCATGGTGGACAGCGGTGAGTTCCGCTCCGACCTGTATTACCGCCTGTCGGCGTTTCCGGTGCAGGTGCCCCCTCTGCGGGAACGCAAGGACGACATTCCGGCGCTGGCCGAGTACTTCCTGAGCCGCCTCGAGGACAGCGAACTGCATGTGCCGTTGTCACCGGCGGTGATCGAGCGGCTGATGGAGTACGAGTATCCCGGCAATGTCCGGGAGCTTCGCAACATCATGGAACGGGCGGCCATACTGGCGGCCACCGATGCCATACATCCGGATCACCTGGTGTTCGACAGCGCCAACGGCATGGACAAGGGGCCGGACGCCGCCGGCGGCGCCGCGGCCGATGGTCAGCGCTGGCTGTACCGACGGGGGGCCAGGTTGGACCGCGAGGAGATTATTGCGGTACTGGACCGCTTCAAAGGCCATCGGGGACAGGCGGCACAGGCGCTGGGGGTCAGCGAACGCACCCTGTACCGTTACCTGCAGCGTCTGCGGCTGCCGGAAGACGCCTATTGAGGGGCCGCAGGCGTGCCCGGGTGTGGACCACCCGGGCACGCCTGCGGGTTGTCAGTGAGGCCCGCCGGAAGCCGGACAGGTCTTTACGCCGATCAGCGAATACAGCGGGCACCAGCCGATCAGTGCCGTGGCCAGCGGGATGATGCCGATCCAGCCCCACGGGGTCTGCGGCCCGACGAAGACCAGGGCGATCAGACCCAGTCCGATAATGATGCGGATTGCGCGGTCGATGCCGCCGACGTTCTTACCCATCTGCGCTGCTCCTCTGTCGCGGGCAAGGGATCACCCGCCCGGTTGTTATGGTGTCATGCTACGACGCAGAGCGGGTCCCGTCAGTAACCAAATCACACAATGCCCTGAGCGGCCAACGCCTGCAGGGACGGGCGGTCCATCAGCTCGATCCGGCCCCGGTGCAGGCCTACCCAACCGCGACGCTCGAATTCCTTGAGCTGGCGGCTCACCACCTCCCGGGCGGTGCCCAGCTCGGCGGCCAGGTCCTGGTGGGTGGTGCGTATGGACGGCTCCGGCCCGTTGCCGTGGGCGAGCAGACGCTGGGCCAGGCGCACGTCCAGCCGGCCGAAGGCCACCTCTTCCACCAGCACGATCAGATCGGCGATGCGCCGGCCGTATTCCGCGAACACGAATTCGCGGAACGGATCGGAAGTGGCCAGGGCTCGCCGGAAGGCGCCGGCGGGAATGGCCACTCCCCGCACGTCGGTTTCGGCGACACCGGTGGCCGGATAGTTGCGCCGGGCCAGCAGGCATGAGGTGGTCAGGATGCAGGTTTCCCCGGTCCCGACGCGATACAGCACGATTTCCCGGCCGTTGGCGGCAATCTTCTGTACCCGCACCGTGCCTTCCAGCACCAGCAGATAGGCTTCGCAGGGACCGCCGTCGCGGAACAGGGACGTGCCGCTCGGCACCTGAACGGTGTGCGCGGCGGCGAGCAGTTCGCGCACCGGGCGGTCGGTGATGGCATCCAGGGCCGGGAACGCCGCCGACAGGGATGGGGGTGGGGCCTGGGGATCGGCCATGGGAGCCTCAGGACTCCTCGGACAGATGGGGTCGGTAGTGGGCGGCGAGGGCCACGCGACTTTCGTACGCTTTGCGGGCGATGCGCACGTCCTCCAGGAACAGCGGCAGCTCGTTGAGGCGCAGCGCCTGGGGGCCGTCCACCAGCGCCTTGGCGGGATCGGGGTGGAAGTCCACCAGCACCATGTTGGCGCCGGCGATGACGCCCTGGGCGGTCACATGCATGATGTCCAGGATGTGGTCCGGTGCGCGGTCGCGGGACCCCACCGAGTGGGAGGGGTCGATGCATACCGGCATGCGGGTCAGTCGCTTGACCACCGGTACATGGGCGAAGTCGACGAAATTGCGGTGCGGATCGGCCATGTTGGTCTTCATGCCCCGCAGGCCGAACACCACCTTGCGGTTGCCTTCCGAGGCCAGGTACTCGGCGGCGTTGAGGGACTCCTCCAGGGTGATGCCGAAGCCGCGCTTGAACAGTACCGGCAGCTCCTGCTGGCGGCCCACGGCTTTGAGCAGCTCGAAGTTCTGGGTGTTGCGGGTGCCGATCTGCAGCAGCACGCCGGTGGGATTGCCGGTGATCGACAGGGCCTCGCGGATTTCGGCCACGTGATTTTCGTGGGTGACCTCCATGGCGATCACCTTGATGCCGTATTTTCCCGCCAGCTCGAACACGTAAGGCAGACAGTCCTTGCCGTGTCCCTGGAAGGAATAGGGACTGGTGCGGGGCTTGTAGGCGCCCATGCGTGTGCAGACCTGGCCGTGTTCCTGCAGGGCGTGCATCATCTGCTCCACGTGCCGCGGGGTGTCGACGGCGCACAGGCCGGCGAACACGTTGAGATTGTCCTGACCGAAACGCACGCCGTTGTACTCGAACCATGCCACCCGCTGATCGTCCCTGTGACGGCCCAGGACGCGGTATTCCTCCGACACCCGCACCACCCGTTCCACGCAGGGCAGTCTTTGCATGTCCTCCAACGTCAGCGCTGCGGTGTCCCCCACCAGGTAGACTTCGGTGAGCACCTGTTGAGTGCCGTGTTCCTGGTGCACCCGTGCCTGGATGTTGGGCAACCCCTGCAGGTGCGCCATCAGTTGGGAGAACTCCGGCCCATTGGTGTCGGTGCTGGCGCTGAGAATCAGGATCATTGCAGCGGCTCCTGGCGATGATCGGGTTGCGGACGGCCCGGCGCTAGTCGCGATAGCGGCGCAGCAGGTCCTGGTAGGCGTCGATACGCCGGTCGCGGAGATAGGGCCACAGGCGGCGCACCTGTTCGGTACGTCCCCTGTCGATGTCCGCCATCAATACCTGAGGTTCATCCTCGGGGGCAATAGCCAGGATTTCGCCCTGGGGCCCGGCGGCGAAGCTGGAGCCCCAGAAACGGATGCCCGGTGAGTTGCCGGACGGGTCCGGCTCGGTGCCGGTGCGGTTGCAGGCCAGTACCGGCAGACCGTTGGCGACGGCGTGGGCCCGTTGGACGGTCAGCCACGCCTCCCGCTGGCGGCTCTGTTCTTCGGGATCGTCCCCCATATCCCAGCCGATGGCGGTGGGATAGAGCAACAGCTCGGCGCCGGCCAGCGCCATCAGACGGGCGGCCTCGGGATACCACTGGTCCCAGCACACCAGCACGCCCAGCCGGCCCACGGAGGTGTCGATGGGCGTGAAGCCCAGATCCCCCGGCGTGAAGTAGAACTTCTCGTAGTAGCCCGGATCGTCGGGGATGTGCATCTTGCGGTATCTGCCGGCGACGCTGCCGTCGGCGTTCAGGACCACGGCCGTGTTGTGGTACAGCCCCGCGGCGCGGCGCTCGAACAGCGAAGCGACGATCACCACGCCCAGCTCCCCTGCGAGGTCGCCGAGGGTCTCGGTGGTCGGGCCCGGAATGGGTTCGGCCTGATCGAAACGGCCCGGGTCCTCGGTCTGACAGAAATACACGCCTGTGTGCAGTTCCTGAAGCAACACCAGCCTGGCACCCCGGGACGCCGCCTCCCGGATGCCGGCCATGGTGCTGTCGAGATTGGATTGGCGATCCTCGCTGCAGTCGTGCTGCACGAGGCCTACCCGCAGGCGGTTGTCTGTCATGGTGCGCGTACGTACATGGATTCGGCCGTAGTGTACTGCACCGGCCATGCAGGTGCAGCACGCCTTGCCGCGCGGATCGATGGGCCGGCCCGGCGGGGCGCCGGCGCCTTCCGTGTGCCCGGGCGCAGTCCGGAAGATCGGTTTTCAGCCCTTCAACACGCCGGCCGGGAACTGCATGGTCACGCAGTGCAGGCTGCCGTATTGCTGGATCAGCGGCATGCAGTGGATGGGTATCACCGTGCGTTCCGGAAAGCAGGCGGCGATCTGACTGATGGCGGCTTCGTCCGCGGCATCGTCGTAGACGGGTAGCAGCACCGCTCCGTTGACGATCAGGAAATTGGCGTAGGTGGCGGGCAGCCGGGTGCCCTCAGAGCCGTATTTCGCGCCGGGCCAGGGCAGGGGAACCAGCCGGTAGGGATTGCCGTGGCGGTCCCGGAATTCCCGCAGCTCAGCCTCCATGGCGGCAAGGGCATCGTAATGGGAGTCGCCGGGGTCGTCGCATTTCACGTAGGCAATGGTCCCCGGGTCGCAGAAGCGTGCCAGGGTATCGATGTGCCCATCGGTGTCGTCGCCGGCCAGGGCGCCGTGACTGAGCCACAGAAAGCGATCGAAGCCCAGCAGTTCGGAAAGTCGCGCCTCCAGGGACCGCCTGTCGTGGCCCGGGTTGCGGCTGGGGTTCAGAAGACAGCTTTCGGTGGTCAGCAGGGTGCCGGCACCGTCGCTTTCCAGGGCGCCGCCTTCCAGTACCAGATCAACGGGTCGGCAGGCGATGTCGCCGAACACGCCGGCGGCACAGAGGGCGCGGGGAATGCCGTTGTCGAGCTCGGCGGGATGCTTGTTGCCCCAGCCGTTGAACAGGAAATCCAGCAACAGCGGGCGGCCGTCCGCCAGCACCGTGACAGGGCCGTGGTCGCGGGCCCAGGTGTCGTTGGACGGTGCCGTGACCAGGTGCAGTCGCTGGGTGGGGACTGATGCCGCCGCCAGCAGGACCTCGATGCGGTCCCGGTGCGCATCGTCGGCGCATACCACCAGCAGCGACTCCCGGCGGGCGATCGCGCGGGCGATATCGATGAACACCGGCTCGACCTCGGGCAGAACGGGCGCCCAGT
>DATFML010000150.1:0-2875 GCA_035266965.1 Gammaproteobacteria bacterium | reverse complement strand
CTCCAAGGGTTTTGGCCTTGTCGTCCGATGCGGCTCGGTTATCGCGCCCACGTAACGAGTCCGCGGCGGCGCCCCGGCATTTCATTCGTCCGTGTTTTCCGTGCTTTCCGTGGCGCTTTTCTGTTTTCGACGGCCTGATCGCGCGTCTGCCCGGCGGCAAAGCTTGCCACGGAGGCGCTCGATCCGGTATCTTAGCCTGCCTTTACAGGCGCGTAGCTCAGTTGGTTAGAGCACCACCTTGACATGGTGGGGGTCGTTGGTTCGAGTCCAATCGCGCCTACCAATTCCCTGTAATACGCCCGGTGGCGGCCACTCGTAGCGGCCGCCACTGTTGTTTCCGACGGCCATTCGTGGCGGCCGTCGTGAACGAACCAAGCGGCCCTTCGTAGCGGTCGCCACTGAAGACAAAGGGTGAGAGACCATGCCGAAAGTGACCCTGCCGGACGGCAGTCAGCGCGAATTTCCCCATCCCGTGACCGTGGCCGAGGTGGCCGCCGACATCGGCGCCGGGCTGGCCAAGGCCGCCATCGCCGGCAAGGTGGACGGGCGCCTGGTGGACACCTCCCAGGTGATCGTCCACGACGCCGCGCTGGCCATCGTGACCGACAAGGACCCCGAGGGTCTGGAGGTCATCCGCCACTCCACCGCCCATCTGCTGGCCCAGGCCGTCAAGGAGCTGTTTCCCGACGCCCAGGTGACCATCGGCCCGGTGGTGGAAGACGGCTTCTACTACGACTTCGCCTATGAACGCGCCTTCACGCCCGAGGACCTGCAGCGCATCGAGCAGCGCATGGAGGAGCTCGCCAAGCGCGATTTCCCGGTGCAGCGTTCGGTGATGCCCCGGGACGAGGCGGTGGATTTCTTCCGCGCCCAGGGCGAGGAGTACAAGGCGAAGATCATCGAGGACATCCCCAAGGGCGAGGACATTTCCCTGTACCGCCAGGGCGATTTCATCGACCTGTGCCGGGGGCCCCATGTGCCCAGCACCGGCAGGCTCAAGGCCTTCAAGCTCATGAAGCTGGCGGGCGCCTACTGGCGGGGCGATTCCGACAACGAGATGCTGCAGCGCATCTACGGCACCGCCTGGCCGGACAAGAAGGCCCTGAAGGCCTACCTGCACCGTCTGGAGGAGGCCGAGAAGCGCGACCACCGCAAGATCGCCCGCCAGCTGGACCTGTTCCATGTGCAGGAAGAGGCGCCGGGCATGGTGTTCTGGCACGACAACGGCTGGGCCATCTACCAGCAGATCGAGCAGTACATCCGCCAGACCCTGCGCCGCCACGGCTACCAGGAAGTGCGCACCCCGGCCCTGGCCGACCGGGTGCTGTGGGAGAAGTCCGGGCACTGGGAGAAGTTCCGGGACGACATGTTCATCACCGAATCCGAGAAACGGACCTTCGCCATCAAGCCCATGAACTGCCCCTGCCATATCCAGATCTTCAACCAGGGATTGAAGAGCTACCGGGACCTGCCCCTGCGCATGGCGGAGTTCGGCTCCTGCCACCGCAACGAGGCCTCCGGGACCCTGCACGGGCTGATGCGGGTGCGGGGCTTCACCCAGGACGACGCCCATATCTTCTGCACCGAGGACCAGATCCAGGACGAGGTGTCGGCGTTCATCGATCTGCTGTTCAAGGTCTACGCGGACTTCGGCTTCGAGGACGTGATCATCAAGCTTTCCACCCGGCCCGAGCAGCGGGTGGGGTCCGACGAGGTCTGGGACAAGGCCGAGCACGCCCTGGAGAAGGCCCTGAATAACAAAGGGTTGCCTTGGGACCTTCAGCCGGGCGAGGGTGCCTTCTACGGGCCGAAGATCGAATTCTCTCTGCGGGACTGCCTGGAGCGGGTCTGGCAATGCGGCACCATCCAGGTGGATTTCTCCATGCCGGGTCGCCTGGGCGCCGAGTACGTGGCCGAGGACGGCAGCCGCCAGACCCCGGTGATGCTGCACCGGGCGATCCTGGGCTCCATGGAGCGTTTCATCGGCGTGCTGATCGAGCATTACGCGGGCGCCTTTCCGCTGTGGCTGGCGCCGGTTCAGGTAGCTATCCTGAATATTACCGACCGCCAGGCGGACTACGCCCGGGGGGTGGAAGAAAGCTTGAAAAATCAGGGTATCCGAGCTACTGCGGACTTGAGAAATGAGAAGATCGGCTTTAAAATCCGCGAACACACCATTCAGCGCGTCCCGTACCTGGTGGTCGTCGGGGACCGGGAAGCCGAATTGGGCACTGTGGCCGTGCGCACGCGTAGTGGCAAGGATATGGGCGCCATGCCGACCGACGAGTTGGCTGAACGCCTCGCCGCCGAGATCGTGAGCCACGGCCGAACTGTTTTGGAGGGCTAGAGCATCGCTGCGGCAAAAGAGCAAAAGAAGCGGATCAATCAGGAAATCACGGTACCCGAGGTACGCCTGATTGGTGCGGACGGTGAGCAGGTTGGCGTCGTCTCGATAGAGGAAGCGCAACGCGCGGCCGATGAGGCAGAACTGGATCTGGTCGAGATTTCGCCCACTGCGGATCCGCCTGTGTGCCGAATCATGGACTACGGCAAGTTCCGCTTCGAGGAAGCCAAGAAGGCGGCCGAAGCGCGCAAGAAACAGAAGCAGATTCAGATTAAGGAAGTGAAGTTCAGGCCAGGGACGGACGAAGGGGATTATCAGGTAAAACTCCGCAACCTGATACGTTTCCTGACAGAAGGGGACAAGACCAAGGTAACCCTGCGGTTCCGCGGTCGCGAAATGGCACACCAGGATCTGGGCCGCAAGCTTCTCCAACGGGTGGAAGCGGACCTCAAGGAGTACGGGTCCGTCGAGCAGTTCCCGAAGATGGAAGGCCGGCAGATGAGCATGGTGCTGTCCCCGAAAAAGAAGTAG
>DATFML010000149.1:0-4050 GCA_035266965.1 Gammaproteobacteria bacterium | reverse complement strand
ACCTCCAGAATGCTGGGGCGCTTGCCGAAATCCTTGCGAATGCGTTTCTTCTCGGTGAAGCTGTAGCCCATCGGTGTTCCTCACTAATCCGGAGTCGGAACGGAATACCAACCGTCCACGACGCTACATAAACGTCCCCGGGGGGACACTTTACCCGCGGCCGGCGCGGTATGACCGCGCAGGAAACGGGAAAAGGCCGGCGGCGAAATCACGCCACCAGCCATTCGGTACGATCAATCCGGCGGGCGGCCCCGGTTGCTTCAGGTACCGAAGCCGCCGCCTGTTGTGACGCCAATAGCAACCTGATCCTATTTGACCTCGACGGTCGCTCCCGCCTCTTCCAGCTGCTTCTTGATGTCCTCCGCCTCTTCCTTGGAGGCGCCTTCCTTCACGGTGGACGGCACGCCTTCCACCATGTCCTTGGCTTCCTTCAGCCCCAGACCGGTGATGGCGCGCACCACCTTGATGACGGACACCTTGTTGGACCCGAAGCTGCTCATCACCACGTTGAACTCGGTCTGTTCCTCGACGGCGGCAGCCTCACCACCACCGGCGGCGGCCGGCGCGGCAGCCACAGCGGCGGCGGCGGAAACACCGAACTTCTCTTCCATGGCGGAGATCAGATCGACGACCTCCATCACGGTCATGTTGGAAATGGTTTCCAGGATATCTTCTTTAGACACTGCCATGACTCAAAGCTCCTATCGTCTGCCCGCGGACTGTGTGCGACGGGCGATTGAATACCAAACGCATCAGGCTGCCTGCTTCTGGTCGCGGATCGCCGCCACCGTACGCGTCAGCTTGCCGGGCACCTCGTTGAGCGTGCGCACGAACTTCGCCACCGGAGCCTGCATGGTGGCCATCAGCATGCTGATGCCCTGCTCGCGGGTCGGCAGCTTGGCCAGCCGGTCGATGTCGCTGGCCGGCAGCAGCTGCCCGCCCACCGACACCAGCTTGGCCGTCAGCTTCTCGTGCTCCTTGGCGAAATCCTTGATGACCCGGGCGGCTGCGCCCGGATCTTCCTGGGAAAACGCCAGGACCAGCGGGCCTTCGAGCGCCTCGTTCATGCATTCGAACTCGGTGCCTGTCAGAGCCCTGCGTGCCAAAGTGTTCTTGACGACGCGCAGATAGACCCCGCCGTCGCGCGCCTTGGTGCGCAACGCGCTCATCTGCCCGACCGTCAGTCCGCGGTACTCCGCGGCCACGGCGGAGAGGGCCGATCCGGCCACCTCCGCTACCTCGGCGACGACAGCCTTTTTCTCTTCCAGAGTAAGTGCCATCTGTGACCTCCTGTGATGCTGAGAAACGTCCCGCCGGGACGGTTCGCCGGCATCCAGTTTCGGTACACCGGGTGCACGGTCCGTTCAGAGAACCGGAACACCCGCCCTACGGTGGCCGCGGACAAGACGAAATCCTGTCTGGGCTGCACACCGTCTACGCAGGCAATTAAGCCGCCCCAGCGGACGACACCTGCGGTCTTTGACGGCAACCGGCACCTTCGGTACCGCTGCCCCAAAGCCTTGAAAAACCCGCCGGACGAAACGCCCGTCGGGCTTGCGCTAGCCGGCCAGCGAGTTCTGGTCCAGCGCAACGCCCGGTCCCATGGTGCTGGAGACCGTCACTTTCTTCATGTACACGCCCTTGGCCGCCGCCGGCTTCATCTTGTGAAGGTCGTTCAGCAGCGCCTGCAGATTTTCCCGCAGGGCGTTCACCTCGAAATCCACTTTACCGATGGTGCAATGAATGATCCCGGCCTTGTCAGTGCGATAGCGCACCTGACCGGCCTTCGCGTTCTTGACCGCCGCGGCGACATCGGTCGCCACCGTGCCGACCTTGGGATTCGGCATCAGCCCGCGGGGGCCCAGGATCTGTCCCAGCTGACCCACCACGCGCATGGCATCGGGCGAGGCAATGACCACGTCGAAATCCAGCGTGCCGCCTTTGATGGTCTCCGCCAGATCCTCGAACCCGACGATATCGGCACCGGCCTCGCGGGCTGCATCGGCATTGGCCCCCTGGGCGAAGACCGCCACCCGGACGCTCTTGCCGGTCCCGTTGGGCAGCACCGTGGAACCGCGCACCACCTGATCGGATTTGCGCGGGTCGACGCCCAGATTGACGCTCACGTCCACGGATTCCTTGAATTTGGCGCTGGTCGTTTCCTTCAGCAGACCAAAAGCCTCGTCGACCGGGTAGAGCCTGCCGACCTCCAGCTTTTCCCGGATGGCGCGCACGCGCTTGCTTTGCTTGGCCATGATTCAGACTCCCTCCACGTCCAGACCCATGCTGCGGGCGCTGCCGGCGATGGTCCGCACCGCCGCATCCATGTCCGCCGCCGTCAGATCCGGCTGCTTGGTGCGGGCGATCTCTTCGAGCTGCTCGCGGGTGACCGTGCCGACCTTGTTGCTGTTGGGCGTGGCGCTGCCTTTGGCAATGCCCACGGCCTTCCTGAGCAGCACCGAGGCAGGGGGGGTCTTGGTGACGAAGGTGAAGCTGCGGTCGTTGTAGACGGTGATCACCACCGGAATCGGCAGCCCCTGCTCGAGGCTCTGGGTCTGGGCGTTGAACGCCTTGCAGAACTCCATGATGTTCACGCCGTGCTGACCGAGGGCAGGACCCACCGGCGGGCTCGGGTTGGCCTGTCCGGCCGCAACCTGCAGCTTGATATATGCCTGAATCTTTTTGGCCATCATTCAACTCCTGTGGGTGCAAACGCCTTGCGGCTCCCCGGGGTAAGCAATGTCACGGTGCGAATGCAGGGCAGGCAATGACCCGCTCTGCACGCCCCGTGTTCTCAGCCCTTTTCCACCTGGCTGAATTCGAGCTCCACGGGCGTCGAGCGCCCGAAGATCAACACCGCCACCCGCAGGCGGCTCTTCTCGTAGTTGACTTCCTCGACCACGCCGTTGAAGTCGTTGAAGGGACCGTCGATAACCCGCACCACTTCGCCGGGTTCGAACAGCACCTTGGGACGGGGCTTTTCCACCCCTTCCTGGATACGATGCAGAATCGAGTCCGCTTCCTTGTCGGAAATCGGTGCCGGCCGATCGCTGCTGCCTCCGATGAAGCCCAATACCTTGGGAACATCTTTGACCAGATGCCAGGTATCGTCGTTCATTTCCATCTGGACAAGGACATAGCCGGGGAAAAACTTGCGCTCACTCTTGCGCTTCTGGCCCTCGCGCATTTCCACCACCTCTTCGGTGGGAACCAGAATCTCCCCGAACATGTCTTCCATCCCGCTGCGAGCAACCCGCTCCGCGAGGGAGCGTTTGACCTGGTTCTCGAAACCGGAATAAGCGTGCACTACGTACCATCGCTTCGCCACGGACTCAGCCTCCATGGCCGGTCAGCAGACGGACCGCCCAAAGCAAGAACATATCCAACAGCCACAGCAAGACACCCATTGCGATGACCATCACTACGACCACCAGGGTCGTCTGCGTCGTTTCGGACCGGGTCGGCCACACCACCTTGCGGACTTCGGTGCGGGCATCCTGGACGAATCGCCATGCGCGGCGCCCGGTGGCGGTCTGTGACGAGATCAGCACCGAAATGCCCGCCACCACCAGCAGCCCGATCACGCGCACGACCAGCACCTGATCGGCGAAGTAATAGAAAGCACCCACGCCGGCTGCCAACAGCACCAGCGCGACTGTCAGCTTGAAGGAGTCCAGCTTCGAGCCTTGGGTATCCACTCTTGCATTCATAATCGGTCCAGTATCGAGCGGCGTTCGATCGGTGGTTGGCCGCGTACGCCGCACGGCACCTTCATAATGGCAGGCCAGGAGGGAATCGAACCCCCAACCTGCGGTTTTGGAGACCGCCGCTCTGCCAATTGAGCTACTGGCCTATCTAACATTTAGGTACGGGGACGGAATTCAATTCCTCCCCCATCCTCTTTACTATGGGGACGGAATTGAATTCCGTCCCCGCGCTGCCCGCCTTTACTCGATGATCTTTGCCACCACGCCGGCGCCCACCGTACGGCCGCCCTCGCGAATCGCAAAACGAAGCCCTTCTTCCATCGCAATCGGCGCAATCAACGAC
>DATFML010000148.1:0-2366 GCA_035266965.1 Gammaproteobacteria bacterium | reverse complement strand
ACTTGAAACGGCGTCTCGGCCAGTGCGCCGTGCAGATAGTCGTCGGACTGGCCGTCGTCCTCGATCAGCGTCCATTCACTGTGCCCGGCGGGATAGATGGCGACGGTCAGTTCCGTCAGCGGCGTCGCCGTCGACGGGCGAACGTTGCCCAGTGTGACGATCGCCCCGGCCCTGACGAACACCGGTATGGTCCCCAGAGGGGCGGGCCGGACATGGGATCCGCCGGCCAGCTCCCGGCCGCTCCACCAGTCGTACCAGCGTCCCCGGGGTAACCGCACCAGGCGATCCACCACGCCGGGCTCGCAGACCGGTGCCACCAGCAGGTGGGGGCCGATCATGAGCTGGTCCTCCACAGGATGCATTTCCGGCTGGTCCGGAAACTCGTAGACCATCGGTCGCCAGATGGGTGCCCCCGTCCGGTGGGCCAGGTGGGCCAGGGTGTACAGGTAGGGCAACAGCCGGTAGCGCAGCTCGATGGCGCGCCGGCTGATGGTCTCCACCTCGGGGCCGAACTGCCACGGCTCCTGGGAACGGGTGCCCAGGGCCGTGTGGCAGCGCATGAAGGGATAGAACGTGCCCAGCTCCATCCAGCGGGCATACAGCTCCGGATGGGCGTTGTCGTAGAAGCCGCCGATGTCCACACCGGCGTGGGGCATGCCGGACAACCCCATGCCGGCCAGCTGGGGCACACTCAGCTGCAGATGTTCCCAACAGGAGCTGTTGTCTCCCATCCAGGTCACTGCGTAGCGCTGGCTGCCCGTGAAGGCGCTGCGGGTCAGCACCCAGGGCCGGGTCCCGGGTCGCAGACGCTGCATGCCTTCCCAGGTGGCCCGCGCCATGAGGTGGCCGTAGAGATTGTGCACCTCGGCGTGGTGCGTGGACTCGTCCCCCTCGCCCTGGGGCGCGTTCAGGGGAATCGGCGCCAGCCGCAGGCCGGCCTGGCCGAACGGTCTGTCGAAGATGGCCGGTTCGTTCATGTCGGTCCACAGGCCATCCACGCCGGCGTCCATCAGCACCCGGTGCTGCCCGCCCCACCACTGTCGCACCGACCCACGGGTGAAGTCGGGAAACAGGGACTCGCCCGGCCAGCAATAACCGACGAACAGCCGGCCGTCGGCGCGTCGGATGAAAGCGTTGTTCTCGATACCCTCACGCGCCACCCGGTAGCCGGCGCTCACATCGTGCTTGACGCCGGGGTCCACGATGCAGACCGCCCGCACGCCCCGAGCGTGCAGCCTGCCCACCGTCTCATGGGGACGGGCGAAGCGTACGGGGTCCCACGTGAAGTCCCGATAGCCGCGCATGTAGTCGATGTCCAGGTGTACGGCCTCCAGAGGGATGTCCCGCTCCCGGAAACCGGCGGCAACCGCTTCCACCTGGGCGCCGTCCGGGTAGCTCCAGCGGGACTGGTGAAAGCCCATGGCCCACAGGGGCGGCACCGGCGGGCGGCCGGTCAGGCGGGTGAGCTGTTCCACCACGTCGGCCGGGGTGGGGCCGGTGAACAGGTAGTAGTCCAGCTCACCGCCCAGGGTAAGGATGCGCAGCTCTTCCCCGTTGTCGGCGCCCAGGTCGAAGCGGCTGTACCAGGTGGAGTGCAGGAACAGGCCCCAGGCGCAGCCGGGGCGTACCGTCATCACGAAGGGATGGGCCTGGTACAGGTTGTCATGGGCCTGGCTGTAGCCCGGCGGGAGGATATCGGTGGTCCAGTTGGACAGCCGGCGATAGCGCCGGTTGAGCCGTCCTGTGCGCTGGCCCAGGCCGTAATGGCCTTCCTCCGGGGCGATGTGTTTGGTGAGCGCCAGGGCCAGCCTGGAGCGGCCCGCGGGCAGCGGGTCGTCGGGCCTGCCGGCGATGCCGAGCTCATCGCTGTCGGCCCTGCGCCAGCTCGGGCCCGACAGGTCCCGGGCGAAGGAATTGTCCTGCCCGTGCACGAACTCCACGGCGCCCGAGGCGGTTTGCAGGCGGGCCTGCCACGTGCCGTTGCCGATGAGGACGGTGCCGTCGCCCTGTTGGCCCGCCAGGGTCTGTGGGCTACCCGGGGAACCCGCATCGGCCGGTACCACATCCCAGGAACGGGGCGCCGCGAACCGACCATCGGGGCTGAAGCGTATCCGGACGATGTCTCTGTCGATGGCATCCACGCGGGTCCTTCCGGTTTCGTGGACGGCTTCGAAGCGCGGTCCGTCCACGGTCCAGGTCGCCACTGCGCCGCAGGTTTTCCATTGTGCGTCCATGGGCAGCCTCCACTTGCCGGTGCCGTTAGCTGTAGCACAATCGGATGGTGGCTGCCGCTCGCGCCCTCGACTCTGGCGCAGGTCCGGCGCGCGGGGGTACGGGCGGCCCGTGCCCGTTCAGCGGGAGCCGCG
>DATFML010000147.1:0-4856 GCA_035266965.1 Gammaproteobacteria bacterium | reverse complement strand
TCTTCTCGTCCAGCCGCCGCTGGCGGGCGCCGGCGCTGGGGCGGGTGGGTTTTCGCGTTTTGGGCTTTTCGGTTGCCCGCCGCACCAGATCCAGCAGCCGTTCCATGGCGTCTTCCCGGTTGCGTTCCTGGGTCCGGTAGCGCCTGGCATCGATCACCACCGTACCATCCGCGGCCAGCCGTCGGCCCGCCAGACGCCTGAGCCTTGTACGCACATCGTCCGGCAGCCCGCTCACGCCGTCGACGGTGAAGCGCAGCTGCACCGCCGTAGCCACCTTGTTCACATTCTGGCCTCCGGGTCCGGAAGCCCGCACGAACTGCAGCTCGATATCCCGTTCGTCCAGGGCCAGCCTGTCGGTGACGGGAATCACGATTTGTGCGGCGTGCCGGCTTCGAGACGACGAATGAAAGCCCGTACCCGGCGGGCGTTGGTGCCCAGGTCGCTCTTGCCCACCCGCGACATGGAGCGGATATCCACCCGGGACCCGCCGTCACGGGATCTGACCCGTATCACCACGTCATCCCTGAAACCGAACCAGAAAGTGGTGGCGGTGGCCTCGATGCGACCCTCCGCCGGTACGCTGGCGACGATATGCCAGTGCATGGCGCGGGCGGCGGCCAGTGCCCTGTCGAAGGCCGCCCGGGGCGGGATGTCGAGCAGCACAGGCCGGATGTCGGGATAGGCGGCGTGCTGCAGGGCCGCCACCCGCGGCCCGCCGTAGCCGGCGGGATCGGGCGCATGGCGCCGCAGGGGCGCGATGGCGACGAAGCGGGGCGGATCCCCGGTGTCGGTGGTGATGTCGTGGATGGGAGGCACAGAGCGGGCAAGCAGCACCCAATGCAGCGGCGGGGCGATCACTGCCGCGCTTACCAGCAACCCCAGCACGGCCCGCCCGAGGCCGCGCCTGGGCGCCGACGGGCGGGTGGCCAGCGCGCCCCAGGCCGAAAGCACGATGCCCGCCAGCGCGCCCAGCACCGCGATCGCCAGCAGGATGAAGCCGATCCCGAAGTCCCACCAGCCGAGCCGGTGGCCGAAGCCGGCCACCAACGCCAGAGTGGCGCTGATCAGGGAGACCCGCAGCGCGGCGCCGGCGATGCGCGACAGTGGGGGGGAGGTGCTCGGTGCCATGGAGTTCGCGTCGTCTGTACGGAGGCTACAGGGTAACGCAGCACGGCTGGTTCGTCAGATGTCGCTGTCACGACTATGCTGGAAGGGCGGCAACAAAAGGAGGACTGCATGAGCGAAGACAGGCCATTGGCCGTTGTGGCCGGCGTGGGGCCGGGGCTGGGCGGCGCTCTGTGCCGCCGCCTGAGCGCGGCGGGTTATGCGGTGGCGGGGCTGGCCCGCACCAACGCGTATACCGACAAGCTGGCTGAACAGATACAGGCCGAAGGCGGTGCGGCCCACATGGTGACCTGCGAGCTCACCGACCGGGGCGCCGTCGAGCAGGCCCTGCGTGCCCTGGAAGGCCCCCTCGGAGCACCGGCGGTACTGATTTACAACGCGGGCGGGTTCCTCATGAGCCCGTTCGACGAGATCCGTCCGGAGGAGTTCGATCGCCTCTGGGAGATCAACTGCCGGGGTGCCTTCCTGTGCTCACGCCAGGTCGTGCCGCGCATGCTGGAACGGGGCGGCGGCACCATCATCTTCACCGGTGCCAGCGCTTCGGTGAAGCCAGGCGCCCGGTTCGCGGCCTTCGGCTCCAGCAAGTTCGCCCTGCGCGGCATGGCGTTGGCCATGGCCCGGGAGCTGGGCCCCCGGGGCATTCACGTGGCCCACGTGGTGATCGACGGCGTGATCTGGACGCCACGCTCCCAGGCCCGACCGGAGGTCACCGAGGACAACACACTGCAACCGGAGGCGATTGCCGAGACCTATCTGTCTCTCATACGCCAGCCACGCTCGGCGTGGACTCTGGAGCTGGACCTGCGACCGGACGTGGAACCGTTCTGATGGGCGCCCCGGTGGTGGAGGGTCGTTCCGCAGCGGGACCGGCGCCGCCGGAGGAAGCGACTCCGATGTCGGGAATCGACGCCGCCGCCAGGACTTTCGGACCCCGGCCATGAGCAGTGCGTTGGAGCTTGCCGATTCCCGGGTGAGTGCCGTGGAGGTGGTCGACGGCGTTGTCACTGTGCAGTTCTCCCACGCTTACATCCACAAGTCCCGGGGCAGGGCGGGACGGGATCCGGGCACGGGATGGAGCCGGCCGGCCGCTTTGCTGATGGACGACGCGACCTGTTCCGGACCGTTGCCGCCCGTGCCCAACACTGTCTCCGAAGGTTACGTGGAAGTGGGCGGCATCCGCCACGAGCTCCTTCCCCTGCCGTTCAAGCGCAAGGTGCCCGCCCGACTGGCTCTGACGTTCGTGGATGGGACGCGATTGGACGTCTCGGGCAACCGGCCCGTTGTCGAGCTGCTGGGCGCACCCATCTATCTGGAGGAATTCCGGTAGCGGCGCACGGCGCTGTTGTCGTTCCGACAGCCTACGGCACCGTCGAAACATCGAGTTGACGGAGAGGATCATGGATGCGCAGGCACTGAGAGAACTGCAGGCACCACTGAAGCGCAAATACCGGGATGACCCGGCGTCGGCCACGGTCACTCTGCGGGCCCGGTCGCGCATTGGCGAGGGCATCACCTGCAAGCTGGATACGGCCAAGGCCATGGTGGAGGCAGGGCTGCACCCGGCGGCCGGCGGGGACGGCCTCAGCGCCTGCTCCGGCGACATGCTGCTGGAGGCCCTGGTCGCCTGTGCCGGCGTGACCCTGAAGGCGGTGGCGACCGCCATCGGGGTCGAGCTTCGGGACGCCACGGTCAGTGCGGAAGGCGATCTGGATTTTCGCGGCACGCTGGCCGTGGACAAACACACACCGGTGGGCTTTCAGCGCATCCGCCTGAGCATCGCCCTGGACAGCGACGCCAGCGCCGAGCAGATCGAAACCCTGACCCGACTCACCGAACGGTACTGCGTGGTCTACCAGACCCTCTCGAATCCCCCTGCGGTCGCCGTCGACTGCCGGCCGGCGGAAAAGGACGGGTAACCCCATCCGGTCGCCGGGCGCTTCCCCAGCGCCCAGATCACATCCTGGCTACACGGAGGTTCACCATGCGCTACGAGCTTTTCTACTGGCCGTCCATCCAGGGACGTGGGGAATTCGTCCGACTGGCGCTGGAACAGGCCGGTGCCGACTATGTGGATGTGGCCCGGGAGAGCGGTCGCGGAATGGGGGTGGCTGCCCTCATGGAGCTCACCGACGGGCCCTCGCTGGCGCGCCCGCCGTTGGCTCCGCCGTTTCTGCGGGCCGGCAAGCTGGTGATTGCCCAGACCGCCCATGTCCTGCAGTACCTGGGCCCGCGCCTGGGGCTGGTGCCCAAGGCGGAGGGCACCCGACTGTGGGCCCACCAGTTGCAGCTCACGGTGGAGGACTTCGTGGTGGACATTCACGACACCCATCATCCGGTCGGCGCCGGCCTCTACTACCGGGACCAGAAACCCGAGGCACGGCGCCGTGCCAGGTATTTTCGGGAACAGCGCGCCCCCGAGCTGCTGGGTTATTTCGAGGCGGTGCTGGCCCGCAATCCGGCCGGCGACAGTTACATGATCGGACGCCGTCTGTCCTATGTGGACCTGTCGATGTTTCAGTTGATTGACGGGTTGCGTTACGCCTTTCCGAAGCTGATGGAAGGCCTGGAGGGGGATATTCCGCGACTGGTGGCGCTCCACGAGCGCGTTGCCGGTCGGCCCGCCGTGGCGGCCTACCTTGCCTCCGAGCGGCGCCTGCCGTTCAACGAAGACGGTATCTTCCGGCACTATCCCGAACTGGACGGCTGAGCGACCGCCGCCGGTCCCGACCCCGTGGGAACCATCGGCGGCGGGACCCTTAAGCCGGTTTATCGGCACAGCGGTCCTTCCGAACCCCTGCCCCAAACCCATTTTCGGCGGCTTTCGTCGGGGCGTGAAGGCCCGGGCGGCTAAAGTTCGTCGCCCGTGAAGTCGAAAAGTTGGAGACGGCGGTCGCGAACCGTAGGGATTCGACTGCGGCCGGCGGCTTTCACTCCCTGGGGATCACAGCGGGCGTTGGATATGGGTACTGGCCGGTTCACGACCATGCTGCTGCTGTTTGCGCTCGCTGTTCCGGCCTGGGCGGGGGCGGGTTATCGCGTTACGGCGGCTCCGTCCTGGGTGGTGAAGGTGGCGCCGGACCTGACGGCGCCCGTGCCCAGCGCCCAGCTTTCCGACGGCGTGTACTACCTGCTGCTGGACCACCAGACCCGGGTCGGCGCCCATGGCGTGCAGCGTTATCGGCACATTGCCGCCGAGGCCACCAATCAGCAGGCGGTGGAGGATCTGGCCCAGCGCACCATCACCTTCGATCCGTCCTATCAGCGCCTCGAGCTGCACAGCGTTGTCATACACCGCGGCAGCCGGGTGATCGACGAGCTCGGCAAGGCGACCATTCACGTCATTCAGCGCGAGCCCCAACTCGCCTACCAGATCTACGACGGGGCCAAGACCGCCACCATCATCCTGCCGGATGTGCGGGTCGGGGACGTGGTCGAGTACAGCTATACCCTGGTCGGGGCCAATCCCGTCTTCCAGGGCCACTATTCCACCTTCATCGACACCCGCTGGGGCGTACCCCTGCACCAGCTGCGCGAGCGTCTGCTGTGGCCGACCCGCCGCCACCTGTACATGCGCAATCACGCCACGGATATCCGGCCGGTTGTCAGCGTGCATGGAGCGGTGACGGAGTACCGCTGGGCCGAGAACGACGTCACCCCGCTGGTGCCGGACAGCCACGTACCGGGCTGGTATGACCCTTTCGGGTCGGTCAGCCTGAGCGACTTCAAGACCT
>DATFML010000146.1:0-6581 GCA_035266965.1 Gammaproteobacteria bacterium | reverse complement strand
GTCAGGTCGATATCGTCCAATCGCGCCAGGGACGCGCCGCCGAAATCGCCGCCATCGCTGGAGGTGCGGTACACGGTGGTCGCGGTGGTGAGGTCGCGCTCCACGGTGCGCCGCAGGGGTTGGGACTGCAGTACCGTGTAGGGAGGCACCGGTGCCCGCTCGGGGCGCTCGAATTCGCGCAGCCCGGCGTCGGCATCGCCGGGCGGGCGTCGGGGCAGCTCCAGCCAGCTGGTTCCCGTGTACAGCGTGAGGCGCACCGGCTCGGCAGCCGGCCAGATGATCGGCCAGTAGCTGGTGGAGACCGCGATGCGCAGGGTATGGCCGGGCTCGAAGCGGTAGGCCACGTCATTCAGCCGAATGGCTATCCGATAGCGTCGCCCGGGTTCCATGGGGACAGGCGATTCGTGACCGTCCCGGTGGGTGAGGTTGAGCGCGCCGTAGGTCACCCGTGCCGAGGCCCCGTCCGGGGCGACGTCGTTGAGACGCACGATCACGTGGGCCACGGGCCGGTCCACGGCCAGCTCCAGTTCCAGCCGCGGCGCTCCCAGCATTTCCAGTGGTTCGGGCAGGGGGTCGCTGTCGAACACCAGGGACTTGCCGTCGTCCTCGCGCTGGTCGATGGGCGATTCGCCCTGGGCGCCGAAACCGTACCATTCCCCGGCGGCCAGTCCCGTGGTCTGGGGCGAGGTGACGCGCATGCGGTCCTCCGCGTCGGGGTGCTCGCCAAGGGACAGCACGTTCAGATACCAGCGGCGGGGAACGATGCGGGGCGACGGCCAGCTCTCCTCGGCCACCCAGCGCCCGGGTCGGTATTCGTATTGAGGCGCGGGCGTCATGTATTCCTCCATGTATACCCGGTACATGGGCTCATCCATCAGCCCGCTGTCTTCCCCTTTGAGCCAGTGATCCCACCAGCGCCGCGCCTCCTGGTAGAAGCCGATGCTGGGTCCGGGCAGGGCGGCGTGGGGAAAGGCGTGGGACCAGGGTCCGATCAGGGCCTTGCGGGGCGCGCTCAACCCTTCCAGCAGACGGGGAATGGCGTTGGAGTAGCCGTCCGACCAGCCGCCTACGGCATAGACCGCACATTGGATGGCCGAGAAGTCCTCGCACACCGAGCCGTGTTTCCAGTAGTCGTCCCGTGCGGAATGGCGCAGCCAGACAGCGGGGTAGAGCACGGCGTTGTCCAAGCGGTGGCGCCAGAGCTCGCGCCAGCCGTCGCCGACGATGGTCGGGTCCGGCGGGCTCGCCGCGGTGGACAGGAACACCGATCCCCAGTTCAGGTTCTCGTTGAGCAGGCAGCCGCCCATGTAGTGCACGTCGTCGGCATAGCGATCGTCGGTTGAACACATGGTGATGATGGCTTTGAGGGGTGCGGGGCGCAGTGCCGCCACCTGCAGGGCGTTGAACCCGCCCCAGGAGATACCCATCATGCCCACCGCGCCGGAGCACCACGGTTGGGCGGCGATCCAGTGGATGGCTTCCACGGCATCGTCCAGCTCCTGGGGCAGGTACTCGTCCAGCAGCAGGCCGTCGGAGTCACCGGACCCGCGCAGGTCCAGACGAATCGAGGCATAACCGTGGCCGGCGAAATAGTAGTGCAGCGGTTCGTCCCGCAGGCGCGTGAAGTCGCGCTTGCGATAGGGCATGTATTCCAGCACGGCGGGGACGGGCCGCTGCTCGGCGTCCTCGGGCAGCCAGATCCGTGCCGCCAGCCGGCAGCCGTCGGACATCGGAATCCACACGTTTTCCACCACCCGCACCTTGCGGGGGAAGCGTTCTACGACCTTCATCGCCGCTATCCGTCGACTCGCGCTCCACGGTGCCACGGGCGGCGCCGGGCGCCGCGCCCTCCACATGCATCAGTCTAGATGACTGACAGCCGGTCATTGATACGCGCGAACCGGGTGGCGGTCCGGCGTCTCCCGATCAGTGCAGTCCGGCGCCGGTACGGAAGCGCGCGGCCTCCTGGTTGCGCACCCGCCAGAGGGACCAGCACATCAGCAGCAGCACGATGGTGAAGGGCAGGCCGGTGGTGATGGCCGCGGTCTGCAGGGCGCTGACGCCGCCGGCCAGCAGCAGGACGATGGCGACCAGCCCCTCGGTCACGGCCCAGAACAGGCGCTGCATGGCGATGGGGTGGGGGTCGCCGCCGTTGGTCAGCATGTCCACCACGTAGGAGCCCGAGTCCGATGACGTGGCGAAGAACAGCGTCACCACCACGATGGTGAGGCCGGATACGATGGTTGCCGATTCGACCCCGAAGGGCAGTGTCTTGATCAGCTCGAAGATCACCTGGTCGGCGTTGTAGGGTCGCAGGGACACGTGCCCGAACATCTGTTCCCACAGGGCGCTGCCGCCGAACACGGTGAACCAGACGAATGACGCGCCGGCGGGTGCGAACAGGGCGCCGGCTATGAACTGGCGCACGGTGCGCCCGTAGGAGATGCGCGCGATGAACATGCCCACGAACGGCGACCAGGACGCCCACCAGCTCCAGTAGAACAGCGTCCACTTGGCCTGCCACTTGGCGGGCGCGCCTTCGGTGAACAGCGTGAAGCTGGTGCCCACGATGTGCTGCAGATAGTTACCCAGGTAGTTGGGGAACACCCGCAGCTCGTAGAGCGTGGGTCCGGCGGCGAACACGGTCAGCATCAGCGCCACCGCCAGCCACAGATTGATGAGACTGAGGTTGCGCACGCCCTTGTCCAGGCCCAGCATCACCGAGGCGATGGCCAGCGCCTCGATGCTGGTGATCACCAGCACCTGGTTGAGCGCGTCGTTGGTGAACCCGAACAGCACATGCAGCCCGGCGGTGATCTGCTCGGCGCCGATGCCGATGGAGGTCGCCAGGCCGTAGAGGGTGCCGAACACGGCCAGGATATCCACCAGATTGCCGATGGGTCCGTAGATCCGATCGCCGATCAGGGGATGGAAGGCGGCCGCCGGGCGCAGGGGCAGGCCGCGCCGGAAATGGAAGTAGGCCATGGCCAGGCCCAGCACGATGTAGATGGCCCAGGCATGCAATCCCCAGTGATAGAACGTCCAGTTCATGGCCTCGGCGGCCGCGGCCGGTGTCGAGCCGACGCCCGTCGGCGGCTGGAAATAGTGGTCCAGGGGCTCGGCGACACCGTAGTACACCAGCCCGATGCCCATGCCGGCGGTGAACAGCATGGCGAACCAGGCGGTGGTGCTGTAGGCCGGCTCGGAGTCGTCCGGCCCCAGTTTGACGCGGCCGAAACGGCCCACCATCAGCACCAGGCAGAAGATCAGAAAGAAGCTCACCGACAGGATGTAGAACCAGCCCAGGTAGTAGGTGATGAAATCCTGCACGACCCCGGCGCCATGGGTCAGTGCGTGGGGTGCGATGGATCCGAAAATGAGAAACAGCAGGACGACGGAGCCGGAGATCAGGAAAACGGGTGGATTGGTGTGCGTATGAAGATACCGTTTGAGCGCGTCCATGGGCATTCCCGGTCGCTGGGCTTGAGTACCCAGTCTAGCGTATCCCGTGCCTAACCCTGCCAACAGCATGGGTATGTCGATGCACGGGCAAGGGCGGGCCGCGGCCGGTGTTGCGTGGTCTTCCGTACCCAGGGGTTGTCAACATGGACAGGCGCTTCGTCGCGCCCGAACGATGTGCACGTTGCCACCGGCCCGGCCCGCTCGGCACAATGGCACCGTCGGGCGGTGGACGCCGTCATGCCTGCGCGGCGGGTCGTCTTTCCGGTCCCGACCGCGGCCGGCGGCATCCGATGGCCTGGGGAAGCTCTGCACAGGCCGCTGAAGCGGCGCTCACGGTGTTGCAGGGGCGCCCGGTATGCTTCTTACCGGTCGTAGTCTGCGGTTGCTCGCCCCTTGGCGTCCTGTGACCATCCGCCTGATTGACCTGAGCAGAGGACAGCTCGCCGCGCTGCGCGGAACTCTGGAGGACGGCCGCGCCTGTCTGTTCAGGCACCGGCCAACAGCATAGCGGGCATAGCCATGCGGCTGTTCATCATTGCGTCGGTCTTTCTGCTGGTGATGGCGGCCGCCAACTACTACGTCTACCGCCGCTTCTTTCGCAGGCTCGCGCCCGCGCTGGCCCGCTATACGGCTGCCGTCCCGGTTGCGCTGATGGTGGGCGAAATTCTGTTTGTGCTGGATGCGGCGCTTGCTCTGTTTCCCGACTCGCCGCTGCTGTATACGGTCAACGCCGTCTTCGTCGGCTGTACGTTTATCCTGCTGGTGGTCGCGATACTCTACGATTTGACCGTGACCCTGTCCCGGCATGTGCCGTTGGCGGCTCCGGCCCGGGACTACCTCAAGGTCGGCTTCGATGCGCTGGCGCTGGCGCTGTCGGTCGCCTATGTGGCCGTGGGACTGGCGGGAGCCTTCTCGAAGCCCGCGGTCCACCCGGTCGATGTGTCCATCAAGGGCCTTCCGTTCGAGCGCTACACGATCGTGCAGCTGAGCGATCTGCACGTGGGCCCGTTGATCGGGCGCGCTTTCGTGGCGGATCTGGTGGCCCGCACCAATGCGTTGCATCCCGACCTGGTGGTCATCACCGGCGATCTGGCGGACGAGTCCGTGGAACGGGCCGCCCACGCGCTGGAGCCCCTCAAGGATCTGCAGGCGCGCACCTATTTCGTCACCGGCAACCACGACTACTTCCACGGCCCGCAACGCCTGGTGCAATACGTGCGTTCCCTCGGGATCACGCCGTTGCTCAACCGCTCCGTGCTGGTGGGCTCGGCGGCCCGGGGGTTCGATCTGGTGGGCATCAACGATCTGAGCGGCCGACGGGCCGGCGTGCTGGCGCCCGACATCAGGCGCGCCTACGCCGGGATCGACGCTTCCCGGCCGGTGATCGTGCTGGCCCATCAGCCGAAGACGCTGCAGCTCCTGGAAGGCCGTCGCTGCGATCTGATGATCAGCGGCCACACCCACGGCGGTCAGATCTTCCCCTTCGGCCTGCTGGTGATGATCGGTCAGCCTTACCTGGCCGGCCTGCATCGCAACGCGCAGGGCCAACAGATCTTCGTCACCCGCGGCACCGGCTTCTGGGGCCCGCCCCTGCGGGTCCTCGCCCCCGGCGAAATCACCCGCCTCATCCTCACCCCAAAAAGGGGTCGGTGACAATTGAAGGCGCGAATTGTTTTCATTCGCGCAAAGTCGTGTCATCTGTTTCCAGCGGTACGCCATAGCAGGAGTAATCAGTGCCTCACGGCGCCTGGCACAAGGCGCACAGACGCGAATGCTTCTCAGTTGTCACCGACCCCTTTTTTGGGGGTCAGCCTGCCGGTCCGTAGGGCGTCATGTGCATCTCGAACATGTGCGCGTGGCGGTCCGTCCAGGCCATGGGCATGGGGTCGCTGGCGGACGCGGTGCTGCTGCCGTACTCGGCTTCGCGATATTCGAAGCCCCTGGGCAGTCCCACGCGAACGCGGTGGGGCTCGCCTGTGACGGGGTTGGCGATGGGGCGACCGGTGGCTTCGACCAGGCCGGGAACCCGGATACGGGCGGTACACGCCTGCGGATCCGCTTCGAAATCAATGGCGGCGAAGCGCGGTTGGTGGACGGTGTCGTAGGTGGCGGCAAACACGTTGAAGACCGTTGCGCCGGGCTCGGTTTCCAGACCCGACAGAATAGTCAGCAACGCTTCGCGCTGTGCTTCATCAGCACGTTCGTCCACGATGGGCAGGCATTGCCCGTGACCTTCGTGAATGGCTCCCGGCCAGGCCAGCAGCGCCACCCAGCGCAAACCGTCCAGCGCGACTGCGTCGAAATGTCCGGAATGCACCTGCATGCCGATGGCGGCGGTGCAGTCGCCGTGGGTCGGGCGGCTGTTGAACTGACATGGACACCCCCAATCGCAGTTGCAGGTTACCGCGACAGGACCCCTTATTTCCCAGTCTGCGTATGCCATTGCTGCCTTCCTCCCTTGGGACGGCCGACTCGCCGGATGGAACCTGCTGCCGGGTCGCGAAATGCGAATGCCGCAAAGTCGTCCGTCGACGTGTTGGCCGGGCCGCTGCTGCGGTCGACCCTGTACGGCTGTTTCGTGGTTGGGTGCTGTAGCTCCCGCACCCCGCTTCTTATCAGTGGGCTATGGCCAACAGTACTCCCGCGGCGACCAGTCCGACCCCCGCGAGGCGCGCCAGCCAGGGACCTGCCGGAACCACTTTCTCGACCAGTGCCAAGGCGCCGAGGGCGGCAGCCCAGAGCAGGTTCATGACTCCGCCCACGAACAGGATCAGCATCAGCACCCAGCAACAGCCCAGGCAGTATCCACCGTGGGACACGCCCAACTGCAACGCGCCGCGGGTGCCGGCGCGCCAGTGGGACATAAGGAACCCGAGCGGGGACTGGCAACGGGCCAGGCAGGACTGCTTGATGGCCGTGAACTGGTAGATGCCGGCGCCCGCCAGCACGGCGCCCCCGACCGCCTTGTGGTTCAGCGCGTCGCCGGCCAGCAGCCCCAGCCACTGCAGCGCCCACTGCAAGGCGGTGGCGGCGGCGGAGAACGCCGTCCAGACCAACAGGTAGCCGGCCCCGAACGCCGCGGTCCGTACCCAGGTCCCGTCGCGCCCGCCCTGCAGGCG
>DATFML010000145.1:0-6183 GCA_035266965.1 Gammaproteobacteria bacterium | reverse complement strand
CGGTGCGCAGTTCGAAGCGCCCGCCACGGGCACTGTCGTTGACGATCTCCGGCACGGCGTTGGACAGCCCGCCGGCCCCCACGTCGTGAACCGACAGAATGGGATTGTCGGCGCCCAGCGCCCAGCAGCGGTCGATGACCTCCTGGGCGCGGCGCTGCATCTCCGGATTGCCGCGCTGCACCGACGCGAAGTCCAGATCCTCGCTGCTGGTGCCGCTGGACATGGACGACGCGGCACCGCCGCCCAGCCCGATGAGCATGGCCGGGCCGCCCAGCACCACGATGGCCGCACCGGCCGGAATGTCCTGCTTGTCGACGTGGTCCGCCCGGATGTTGCCGTGGCCGCCGGCAATCATGATGGGCTTGTGGTAGCCGCGCACCTGAGGGCCTTCCGGCCCCGCCACGGTTTCCTCGAAGGTGCGGAAATAGCCGCACAGATTGGGCCGGCCGAACTCGTTGTTGAAGGCGGCGGATCCCAGCGGCCCGTCGATCATGATGGACAGGGCGGAAACGATACGGGCCGGCTTGCCGTGGTCCGCTTCCCAGGGCTGCTGCAGGCCCGGAATGCGCAGGTTGGACACCGAGAAGCCGCACAGCCCCGCCTTGGGCTTGCCGCCCCGTCCGGTGGCGCCCTCGTCGCGGATCTCGCCGCCGGAGCCGGTCGCGGCCCCGGGGAACGGCGAAATGGCCGTGGGGTGGTTGTGGGTCTCCACTTTCATGAGGATGTGGGCATCCTCGTCGTGCTCGGCGTACACCCCGGAGTCCGGGGACGGAAAGAAGCGTCTGGCGCCGTGTCCTTCCATCACGGCGGCGTTGTCGTGATAGGCGGACAGGATTCCGTCGGGGCTGGCCCGATGGCTCTCCCGGATCATGCCGAACAGGCTTGCGTCGCGGGGCTGGCCGTCGATGGTCCAGTTGGCGTTGAAGATCTTGTGCCGGCAGTGCTCGGAATTGGCCTGGGCGAACATCATCAGTTCCACATCCGTGGGATTGCGGCCCAGGGCGGTGAAGCTGTCCACCAGATAACGGATTTCGTCCCCCGACAGAGCCAGCCCCAGGGCATCGTTGGCCCGCTCCAGAGCCGTCAGCCCGCCGCCCAGCACGTCCACCGTCTCCAGGGGCGTGGGTTGGGCGTGCACGAACAGCCCTTCGGCTTCCTCCAGGGCATTCAGCACGCTTTCGGTCATGCGGTCATGAATCAGACCCAACAGGGCCTGGCGATCCGATCCATCCACCGGGCCACCGTCGAGACCGAAGTAATAGGCGATACCCCGCTCCACCCGTCGCACCCGGGACAGGCCGCAGTTGTGGACAATGTCCGTGGCTTTGCTGGACCAGGGCGAAATGGTACCCAGGCGGGGCACCACCAGCAGCAGCTCGCCCGCCGGCGGCGCCGGCGGGCGCACCGGACCGTAGCTGAGCAGTTGCTCGAGAATCTCCTGTTCGTGCTCGGAGAGCTTCTGATCCAGCTCCACGAAATGGGCGTACTCGGCGTACACGGTCTGAACCGAAGGCAGCACGGCACGCGCCTGATCGAGCAGCTTGGCGGTCCGGAAGGCGGAAAGGGCGGGGCATCCGCGCAGATGCAGCATGGGGTTTTCTCGGCGTTTTCCGGTGGATCGGAAAAGGAGGGATGATACTGGAACTCGCCGGAGCGGGCCAGCCGGTCGGCCCGATGCGGGTGCTGGAATCTATCTCAAGATCGTGGACCGGCCGTCAGGACCGGGCGCGTATTGCGCGGGGCGCGCCGTTTACACGGCCAAACGGGCCTTGCGGCGCGACCCTCAACGCAGGATCGGCGGGCGATTGAGATAGGTTCTAAACAACGTCCCGCCAGTCGAGTCCCTGTTCCTGGTCGGCCACGGCGACCCAACCCGCCTCGCAGTCCAGGGCCGCCGCCAACGCGCTGCGGGCCCGTTCGGGCGTATTGTTCTTGTCGCTCAGGTGGGCCGCCGCCACGTGCTGCAGACGACGGCTGTCCAGTCGCTCCATGATGTCGGCGGCCTGGGCATTGTTGAGATGTCCGAATCGTCCGCCCACCCGGGCCTTGAGGGAGGGCGGATAATGGCCGTTGGCCAGCATTTCAGCGTCGTGATTGCATTCGAGCAACAGCGCGTCACAACCGTCCAGGCAGCGCAGAATATGGTCGGTGGGAACGCCGGTATCGGTCAGCACGCCGACCCGCCGGGCGCCGTCGCCGAACACGAACTGGCAGGGCTCCCGGGCATCATGGGGCACGGGAAAGGGGTGAACATCGAGGTCTCCGATGGCGAACGCCTGATGGCCGTTGAACACGTTCACCCCGGCGTGATCGTCACCATAGGCGGCGAGGGTTCCCGCCGTCATCCATGTGGGAATCCCGTACCTGCGGGCCAGGCGGCCCACGCCGCTGATATGGTCGCCATGCTCGTGGGTCACCAGGATACCGGTCAGCGTGTCGGGCTCGCGCCCCAGACGCTGCAGCCGGCGCGCCGCTTCGGCAACCGAGAAGCCGCAGTCCACCAGCACACAGGTGGTGCCGGCTTCGACCAGCGTCCCGTTGCCGCGACTGCCGCTACCCAGGGAAGCGAAGCGCATGCCGGGTCAGAGCAAATGTCGGGGGGCGCTCGGCCTCACGGTCATTTGAACTGCTCGTACATGAGCTTGAGGATGCGTTGTGCGGTGGGGGAATCGTCACGGGCACCGGCCTTGTTACGCACCGTGACCTCCGTCCTGTTGTCGCTCCTGGAGGTCAGTTTGACCTGGTACTGATCACTGGACGGCGCCGGCGCCTTTTTCCAGAAAGCCAGCTTGGACAGCCATCCCCGTTTCTTGCCGCTGGCGTCCGGATCGTCATAGCGCACGTAATAGAGGCCCTTGGAACGGTCCTGGTCCTGCACGGTGAATCCCACCCGGTCCAGCACGATGCCGGCGCTGCCCCAGGCCCGCGGGAAGCCTTCGTTGATCGTCAGCACCGTGCGGCCCTGGCTGTCCTTGCCCAGCGTGGCCTCGGGTGCCTTCACTTCGGGCTTGGCGACCAGGCTCGCGGCCCGTGTCTTCTGCACCCCCAGATAGACCATCAGGCGCTTGATCATCTCGGCATCCAGGCCAGGGTCCGGCGGCCGCGGCGCCCACACCAGCTCGTCTGCGCCCATGGCGCCCCCGGTTTCAACCTGCGCCATGCCCTGATGGGTCAGATAGACATCCGTCGTGTCCGGTTGGGTGCCCTGTTCCAGACGCACGCGGAACCGGTCCCGCGTACCCGCCGCATAGGTCTGCCCCAGATACTTGGAAAGCATGCTGCGGATCGGACCCTCGGAAATATCGGCATGCTTCTCGGCCCAGTTGGTCTGCATGATGCCGATGCGCTGGTCCTCGGTGGTCAGCTCGAATCCGTTGTGCAGCCAGAAATCCCGTACCTTGGGCCACACCTGGTCGGGGGTTCCGTCCACCACCAGCCACTGGCGGTCGCCGTCGCGAACCACTTTGATCCCTTTCTGGGGCGGCAACACCTGCGACTGCGCACTCCCGGCACCGCCCTGGGCCTTGGCACCGCCGCCCTGGGCACCGGAACTTTCGTACTCCGAGTAGGTGGCCGTGCCGGAGCTTTCCGCGCCCGGCACCACCATGCTGTCCTTCAGTTCCGAGGAAGACAGGTCGGGCGGCACATCCAGCGGCTTGGTGGTACGGCTGCTCTTATAGGCCGACTTCTCACCCGGGAGCATGCCCTCGATGGTACTGCAGCCGGCGAGGGCGCCGATGGTCAACATGACGACCAGGGTACGGAAGACACTCGAAAAGCGACGCATACTGAAGAAATCTGTCACAGAATACCTGCCTGCTGCAGAGCGCGGCGCACCGCATCGTGGTACTGCGGAGCCAGAAAGGTCAAAGGGAGGCGAATGCCCGGTGGGATGCGGCCCATTTCGTAGAGGGCCCACTTGACCGGAATGGGGTTGGCCTCCACGAACAGCGCCCGGTGCAGGCCTTCCAGGCGGGCGTTGAGCCCTTCGGCTTCCGCCCGGTTGCCCGCAATGGCCGCCATGCACACGGCGTGCATCTCGGCGGGGGCGACGTTGGCGGTCACCGAGACGTTGCCCTTGGCCCCGAGAAGCATCAACTCCATGGCGGTGGCGTCGTCGCCGCTGTACAGGTCCAGTCGGTCTCCGCACCGATCGAGAATCTCGCGGCCGCGGTGCAGATCGCCGGTCGCTTCCTTGATGCCCACGATGTTGGAGATGGTCGACAGCCGTTCCACCGTGGCAGGCAGCATATCGCATGCCGTACGCCCGGGCACGTTGTACAGTATCTGCGGCACCGGCACGGCGTCAGCCACGGCCTTGTGGTGCTGATACAGGCCCTCCTGGGTGGGCTTGTTGTAGTAAGGCGTAACCAGCAGGCAGGCATCCGCGCCGGCCTCCATGGCGCAGCGAGTCAGATCGATGGCCTCGCGGGTGGAATTGGCGCCGGTGCCCGCAATAACGGGTATGCGGCCGGCGGCGAACTCCACCACCATGCGAATGACGTCGCAGTGCTCCGGCTCGTCCAGGGTGGCGGACTCGCCCGAGGTGCCGACGGCGACAATTGCATCGGTACCGCTGCCTACGTGCCAATCGACGAGCGCTTTGAAGGCCTCCCTGTCGACCGCACCGTCCTCCCGCATGGGAGTGACCAGCGCCACCATACTGCCCTGAAACATGCAAGGCCTCCGCGGACCTGAAATAAGCGGACATGGTACTTGGGCGGCCCGGCCCTGACAAGGCGCCCGCACAGCGGAAAATCCGCGTGGACAGGCGGTGCGCCGCACGCCTGCCGCGCCGCTCCGGCAGGCGTACATGCCGGCCGCGACTCCCGGATATCCTCCGTGATGCCTGTATCAAACCGTGCGTGTCCCGGGGCGCCGCTTCCCTCCCCGGCCGCGGGGCGCAGTTCCCGCCCGGGGATCGAGCTCCCGGAGTGCTCCACCGGGCGGACTCCGAACACGGGACCCCGGGGACATCGCCGAAGTGGTACACTCTGGCCCAGGATCCGCAGACCGCCTTGTTCCGAAGCTGCAATGCCCGATATGACCAACTATTTCGTGATTTCCGCCCTGGGTGGTGACCGGCCGGGCATCGTCAACGAGCTGTCGCGCTGCATTCTGGACAGCGGCTGCAACATTGCCGACAGCCGCATGAGCGTCCTGGGGGGCGAATTCGCCATCATGCTGCTGGTGGTGGGGAACTGGAGCACCATCGGCAAGCTGGAAGCCCAGCTGCCCCGTTTGGAACAGCAACTGGGCATGACCATCACGGCCCGGCGTACCGAGGCCCGCCAGCCCAGGCAGTCCCTGCTTCCCTATGAAGTGGACGTGGTGGCCATGGACCACCCCGGCATCGTCCACGACCTGGCCAATTTCTTCTCCGAGCGCAACATCAACATCCAGGACCTGGTCACCAGCAGCTATGCGGCAGCCCATACGGGTACGCCGATGTTTTCCGTCCACATATCGGTCGGCATTCCTGCGGACCAGCATATATCCGCGCTGCGTGAGGAATTTCTCGACCACTGCGACCAGCTCAATCTCGATGCCGTCATCGAGCCGTCCAAGGGCTAGTGGTCCATGCGGAAAATACTGTGCCTTTCAGCCGGTCCACAAGTCTCATCGGCAAGGCGCACGAGCGCCGGACTGGCCGTCGCCAATTCAAGCGAGTGCAACGCGGCCGAGGGGGCTTGTGGGCCGGCCCGGAGGGAGCCCCGCTGATGGGCCAATGCCGCGTTGCGCTGCTTGGAAAGGGCCTGCCATTCCCGGCGCAGCGCGCCTTGCCTTGGCCCATCAGCGGGGCTCTGAAAGACACACTATTTTCCGCATGGACCACTAGCGCGGAGCGAACCGGTCACCCGACTACCAACCGTCCCCATACCGCCACGAAACTGATATGAGCAAAGTCACCATCGGCAAGAAGGTTCCCGATTTCGAGTTACCCGCCACCGGCGACAAGACCATCCGTCTTTCCGAACTGCACGGGCAGAACGTCGTGCTGTATTTCTACCCCAAGGACAGTACGCCGGGATGCACCCGCGAGGGCCAGGACTTTCGGGACCAGCACGCAAAGCTGCGCCGCCGCAAGGCCGTGGTGCTGGGCGTATCGCGCGATTCCATCAAGTCTCATGAGAACTTCAAGGCCAAACAGGGTTTTCCCTTCGATCTGCTCTCCGACGCCGA
>DATFML010000144.1:0-5603 GCA_035266965.1 Gammaproteobacteria bacterium | reverse complement strand
ACACCCGCGACGAGATGCGCGAGCGAACGAGGTACTGGGACAGCACCTTTGACGAGTAAACCACAACCGGCGAGGTCCCGCCGTCGATCCGCGCACAAGCCGCGCCATCCGGGGTCCTGAGCATGTTTCCGATACCCAGCGAACTGGCCATCGGCGGGGTATATCTGCCGCCGATGCTGCTGGCCTTCCTCCTCGGGCTGATCGCCGCCGGCCTCACGGCCCGCTGGATGAATCGCCGCCGGCTGGGGCGCTACCTGGCGAACCCGCCCCTGGTGTTCCTGTCGATGATCGTGATCTACACGGTCGCGATCGGCACGTTGTTCGTGGGCATCTGATGGATCGCGCGGGATTGCATGTCGCCCCGCGCCGGTGCAAGACGCGGAATACGGGTTCGGAATGACCGCGCTGACGGCCGGACAGGGCAAGGCGGGCAGCACCGTGTCTGCGGCCCGGAGGGCGGCGGCCTGGTGGTCCTCGGAAACCGTGCGTCACGCCCTGCGCGTGGCGCTCGCCATGGTGATCGCCTTCTACATCTCGCTGTCGATGGGGTGGGAACGGCCGGCCTGGGCCGGTCTCGCCGTTGCCCTGTGCAGCCTGTCCACAACGGGCGAATCGGTCAACAAGGGGCTGCTGCGCATCCTCGGAACGTTGCTGGCGGGCAGCGTCGCGCTGCTGCTGAACGCACTGTTCCCGCAGGACCGCTGGGCGTATCTTCTCAGCGCCACCACCTACATTGGTTTCTGCACCTACATGATGGGCCATTCCACCCGGTGGTATTTCTGGTTCATCGGCGGGTACGTGATGGCGCTGCTCGCCCTGGCCGGCGGCCCCGAAGGCGCGGCCTCCTTCGAAATCGTGATTCTGCGCCTCCAGCAGACGACGCTGGGGGTGGTCAGCTACACCGTGGTGGCGATGTTGCTGTGGCCGCAGAGGCGCTCGCCCGTCCTCAGGCAGTCCGCGGGCAGCCTCATGGACATGCACCGCCGCCTGCTCGGTCACGACTTTGCGGTACTGCGGGGTGATCCCGAGGATCCCGGGGTCACCAAGCTACGCGCCCAGGCGTCTGCGGGCGCGGCGGGCCTACCGGAGGTCATCGACGGCGCCGAGCTCGACAGCCCGGATGTCTGGGATGCGCGCCGGCTCTGGCGGCGCTTCGCGGGCGAGGCGGCGGCGCTGAACGAGGCGCTGGAGCGCTGGCGCCACGGGTTTGGGGAGCTGGAAAAACTGGATCTCGGCCGATTGATGCCGGACCTGCAGGCCTTTGCCACGGAGCTCGACGGGAGGCTTGCTTCGGTCACGCGAATGCTCGCCGACGAGGCGCCCCTGAAGGAGCCGGAGGGCCGGGCACCCGTCCTGGCCGGGGACGCCCTGGATGCTCTGACTCCGTTCGATCGCGCCGCCGCGGACCGGGGCCAGGACCTGCTGCAGCGGATCGACCGGCTCACCCGGTCGTTGTTCGCCATCGCCGCCGAGATCCGCGGTGTTCCGTCCAGCGCGCCGCCGGAGCACACCGGCCGGGACGCGGCGTTGCCCTGGACCCTCGACCCGGATCGCCTGGCCTGCGCGCTGCGGGCCTTCGTCACCGTCTGGCTCATCCTGCTCGCCTGCATGTACATTCCGGACTTTCCGATGCCGCCGGGTGTCATCCCGGTCGCCGCCGCCGTTGGGATCCAGCTCGCGGTGATGCCCCAGATTTCAGTGCGCACGTTGATCGGACCGTTGGTCCTTGGCGCGGCCGTGGGCGGCGCGTTCTACCTGCTGGTGATGCCGCACCTCAGCAGCTTCGCCGGCCTCGGCGCGGGGATCTTCATTGCCGTATTCCTGGTGTCCGTGCTGCTTTCCAAGCCGCAGCAGGCGTTGTCCCGCACGGTTACGCTTTCGTTTTTCCCCATGCTCATTTCCGTGAGCAACAGCCAGAGCTACAGCCTGTTGTTCCCGTTCAATTTCGCGCTCATGACACAGCTGGCGATGCTGGCGGTCTGGATCGCGACCTGGTTTCCCGTCTCATTTATGCCCGATCGGGTCGTTTCCAAGCAGCTCAGGCGCTTTTTTGCCAGCGCCCGCCGGCTTGCCCGGATCGGAAGCGGGGCGGGGGCCACCGGGATGCGGCAGGCACTGGATCTTCGCGAAGTGACCGGCTTGCCGGGAAAGATCCGCCGCTGGTTCGCGGCGCTGCCCGCTGCGGCCTATGGCGACGGGTCATCATCCCAGGGCCAGAACCTGGCCGACGGCATGCAGATGCTCGGCGACCGCCTGCGCGAGCTGGCCGCCCTGCGCGGCGCCCCGCAGTCTGAACTGCTGGTCCGCGAACTGGCGCCGGACATGCGTTCCTGGCGGCGTGGGATAGAAGAAATCCTGAGCGGCCTCGGCATGGACCCCCAAGGGATGGACGTGCAGGCACAGCGGGAACGGCTGGACGCCAAGCTGGGGGCGGTGGAGGCGAGGATCGAAGGCGTGCTTAGCAACGCACCGGCGGGCGCCGTTTCTGCTGCGGAATTCAAAAACGCCTACCGCCTGCTCGGCGCCTATCGGGGCGTTTCCGAGGCGCTGGTGGAACTCGTACGGCTTGCTTCCGCAATGGACTGGGCTCGTCTTCGGGAGACGCGCTTCTGACCGACCGCGCGTACCCCGGGGTGACCGGGATACCGTCCCCGCATCGAAGCTAGGCGAAGATTTGCTTCATCAGCGGCCCGATCTTTCTCGGTCCGATCATCGCGGTCACGGTCAAAAGGCCGGCCATCATGGCGCCGGTCACCCCGCAGGTGAGAATGTCCTGGCCGGTCAGCCACAGCCCCGGGATGCGGGTGCGGGGCGTCAGCCAGTCCTGGCGCAGCCGTTCCGGCGTGTGATCGAGCCCATAGAGCTCCCCGTGCCGATAGGCCGAGAACCATTCTGTGGACAGCGGCGTGGACAACTCGTGGTAGTGAATCCTCCCTTCGAGCTGCGGTAGCTTGTCGTAGAGATGCTGCAGCAGCCGCTGGCTCAGTTCCTCTTTCAATGCTTCGTAGTCCTCTCCCCGCTTGCCCCAGATCGTGCCTTTCCATCGGGCGAACTGCTCGTAGGGCGCGGGCGCCACGATCTCGATGGTGGCCGTGCCGGGGTGGCGGTCAAGGTATCGGGGATCCTTCGCCGACGGGAACGAGATGTAGACGACCGGAAACGGCGCCGCCGGGTCCGCGCGGAAGTCCGCGACGGCCTTGTCGAAATCGTTGTGCGGATAGATCCAGAAATTGGTCCTCGGCAATCCGAGTGCTTCGGCCGTGTCCTTCAGCCCGATGTAGAGGCACAGGTGGCCCATGCTCGGGCGCACGTTCCGCACGGAACGATCGTAGCCTTTCGCCCTTACGGCCTCGGCGGGCAACAGATGCCCGAACGTGTTGTCGACACCGGCAGAGGAAATCACGACCGGGCAGTCGATCACGTGACCGTCGGCCATCCTGACACCTCTGACAACTGCGTCGTCCGCAAGGATCTGATCGACGTTCGCGTAGGTGAAGACCTCGCCGCCGGCCGCCTGGATCTTCGGGATGATGAGCTCGGCGATCTTCCAGCTGCCTCCAACGGGATAGAAGCCGCCAAAGAGATAGTGGCGCGCGATCATCGCGTGCACCATGAAGACCGACTGCTTCGGCGGCAGCCCCATGTCGCCCCACTGGCCGCAGATCACCGCGATCAGGTCCGGGTCGTCGGTCAGTTCGCTGAGCACGTCGGAGGTGTTGCGGTACAGGAAGTCCGGGGTTTTCCACTTTAAGTACGGCGCAGCCAGCTTCTTCTGCCAGGGCTTCATCACCCGCGCCATGCCGAACACGGACAGCGCGCCGCCCACCTGCTTCAGCAGCGCCATGTAGCGGTCGATCGCTTCTTCCTCGGCCGGGAACTGCCGCACCAGGTTGTCCCGAAACTCGGTTCTCCCCGCCACGGCGTTGAATACCTTGTCGCCGACATAAAAGCGGTCGTACTCGTGGTCCATCGGCGCCCACTTAAGCTTCCCGTCCGTTAGGTAGTCGAACATCCTCCGCGTCCGGGTCTTCGCCCCGACGTCGCCGATGTAGTGCACGCCCACGTCCCACTCGTAGCCCTGGCGTTCGTAGGAGTGGGTGTATCCACCGGCGGTGTAGTGCTGTTCCAGCACGCAGACCTTCCAGCCGAGGTCGCTTAGCAGGGCCGCAGTCGTGAGGCCGCCCATGCCCGAGCCGATGACCAGGGCATCATATGACGGCGCCAGCCGGTTCGGCCGGTAGCGCCGGCCGATCCTCAGCGTGCTGGGTTTCATCGCGCTCATGCGCGCATGCTACCGCACCCTGACCGAGGGGCCGGAAAACACATGGCAAAAAACCAAATTGGGGTCGGACCACGCCAACTCGCTGAGCTGAAGGGAAATAGGTTCGTGTGGGGGCTGGTCTCGATGCTTGGGTCCTCGATTTGGCACCCGGAAAGATGTTCGAGCCGCGTCGAGCGAGTGGCCGGGTCAGGGCGACGGAGCCTGCGCCAGAGCGTCAGCCCCCGGTTTTGATGTGCGAAAAGAAACATCTGAGCCGGGGAATTGCAAAAAAACAAATCCATCCGGCAGTGAATTCAGGCGGTTGGCGAGGTCCGACCCGGTATCCCAGTCGTACGCTATCGTTCCCGGTCATCAGAAGATCTTCCTCAACTGAATATCCAGCATGACCGCCCAGTTCTTGCTGAACGACCCGTCGATGCTGCCCGCCAGCGGGCCACCATTCTCCGACAGGTCGCCGTCCCCGAGGTCGAAGTAATTGAGGCTCATCTTGCACTGAAAGCCCCAGCAGGGACGCTCCAGCCCGGCGCCGACGCCGTAAACGCGGTCCATCGGCAGCGCGATATTCCGGTCGCCGTCGCTGATCGGTGACGTGAAGTACATGGCGCCGGCCGATAACGCGCGGTCAGCCCGGTACCGGTACTTGACTCCCACGCTCCCCATCCAGGCATCGCGAAAGTCGTCTTCGCGGACGGTGATACGTCCCTGCCCCACGCTGACGCGGCTGATCCCGAATTCCGACATGTTGATCCACACGACGTCCCCGGTGGCCGACCACCGGTCGCCGAATTCCGTGTAGACCCCCCCCTGGGCGATGGCCGGCACCTTGAAATCCACGTCGACCTCGGTGCCCAGCAGGTCCAGGGCCGCCAGCCCTTCCCGCACGAGCGGGTCGAGGTTGTTGAAGGACGGCGTGCCTTCCAGCTCCGGGTCCACCGACGACTTGTAGTTGGCTGCGAACCGGGTCCTCGGGGTGGGCTCGTACATGACGCCGGCGAGCCAACCCAGGGCCGCGCCGTCTTCCTCCAGCCGAACGTTGCCGTCCCCGAACTCCGGCAGAAGATTATTCACCCGCGCCTTGGTGCGGGAGTCGGTGTAAATGAGGTAAGGGCCGGCGGCCAGCGACCACCGCTCCGATATCCGGTAGGCCAGCGGCGCAGCGGCGGCAAGAAACGCCAGGCTCGACTCCTCCGAGAGATACCGCCCGGACCAGGTCTTGCCGTAGTCGTTACCGATACCGGACGGCACATTGACCGACAGGCCGAGGCGCAGACGTTCTCCCAGCGGCCGGACGTAATAGGCGCCCGGTACCAGCAGGAGCCTG